>DMTA01000463.1 GCA_003454835.1 Achromobacter sp.
CGGACGCCGTGCTGACCCGCTTGCAGGCTGACAGCGCCGCCGCGCTGCGCCAGCCGGCCGCCGTGAAGACGCTGGGCGAAGCGGGGTTTATCGTTGTGGGCTCGGACCGGCAGGCGCTGCAGGCCCTGCTGACCGCGGAATCGAAGCGCTGGGCCGACGTGGTGAAGGCGACGGGGTTTCGGGCTGATTGACGGATCGCAGGAGACCCGCGCGTCTTGCGACACCATGACGCGCGTCCTGAACACGGTCCTCTGACGAAACCGGCCGCCGGAAGGCGGCCGATTCATCGCGCGGATTGCGCATTTCCACCCCTTTGACATCGCCAGTGGAACAGTATGTTCCAGGCAAAGTGCGCTTGAACGGGTATTCGCGTCATGGTCGAGCCGGTAGAATGCCTCCCATCGTCATCTCTATCTACTGGTCGAAAGGTCAAATAATGAGCAACGCATATCTCGAAGCGCTCAAGCAGCGCCGCACGCAGTATTCGCTGGGCCGCAACCTGTCGGCCTCCAAGGAAGAACTGACCACGCTGATCCAGGAAGCGATCAAGCACAGCCCGTCCTCCTTCAACTCGCAAAGCTCGCGCGCCGTGATCCTGTTTGGCGCCGAAAGCGACAAGCTCTGGAACCTGGCCACGGAAGAAGTGCGCAAGGTTGCGCCCGCCGAAGGTTTCGAGAAGACCGAAGCCAAGCTCAAGAGCTTTGCCGCCGGTGTGGGCACGATCCTGTTCTTCGAAGACCAGGACGTCGTGCGCAGCCTGCAGGAAAAGTTTGCGCTGTACGCCGACAACTTCCCGGTCTGGTCGGAGCAATCGGGCGGCATGGCCCAGTTGTCCGTGTGGACCGCGCTGGCCAACGCCGGCGTCGGCGCCAGCCTGCAGCACTACAACCCGCTGATCGACGCCGCCGTGGCGCGTGAGTGGAACGTTCCCGCCTACTGGAAGCTGCGCGCGCAGATGCCGTTTGGCTCGAACGAAGCCGGCTTCGGCGACAAGGCGTTCATGGACGACGCCGAGCGCTTCCGCGTGTTTGGCTGATTGCCCCGGGGACGTGCCGCGCACGTCCCCCACGACCGCGGTCTTCAGGCCCGCATTGCCCCAGTGCAATGCGGGCCTTGTCATTGGCGGGCCGGATGAGCGAAACCGGCTTCCAAAGCAGAACTGCAAGGCCGATTTCCGTGGTGGATCATGCCCATGATTCGTGGGACGGATCCGGGTGGTATCCGTTTGACCGAGCCCCCATATCGACCGCGCCGGATGGCGCTATAGTCGACCGATTCCCCCACCAGGAAGGAGACGTCATGCAGACCAACGAGATCCATCGCGGCCGTCTGATCGATCACATCCAGCTTGTCGTGCGCGACCTGCCGGCCAGCCAGCGCTTCTATCAGGCGGTGTTCGATGCCCTGCAGGTGCCGATGGGCGGCACCGCAGACGACTACTTCTGGGCGGACGAGCTCTTTGTCTCGTCGGCCGACAGCCAGGCCGCGCTGGGCCAATTGACGGGACGCCACCATCTTGCGTTCCAGGCGCGAGATCAGGCGATGGTCGACGCGTTTTACAAAGCGGCGCTGGCCCACGGCGGCAAGGACAACGGCGCGCCAGGGTTTCGCGAGTATCACCCCGGCTACTACGGCGCCTTCGTGCTGGATCCGGACGGCAACAACATCGAAGCCGTGTTCCATGGGCAAGCCCAGCGCAGCGCGCCGTCAGTCAAGGTGACGTTCTGACCGGAGCGTTTCCGTGCAACTGCGCCATCTCCGGTACTTCGTGAAGATCGTTGAGGCGGGCAGTTTTTCCCGCGCGGCGGCGCTCATTCCGGTGGCGCAGCCAGCACTTAGCCAGCAGATCGCGGCATTGGAAGAAGAACTGGGCGTGACGCTGCTGCATCGCAGCGCGCGGGGTGCGCGCCCCACGCCCGCGGGCGCGGCGCTCTACACGGAAGCCGCTTCCATCCTGAGCCGCATGGAGCGTATCCCGCAGATCGTGCGTTCGCTCAGCGGCGACATCCAGGGCGTGGTGCGCATCGGCATGTCGTCCACGCTGGCGTCGTTTCTGGCCGGCGAACTGATGGAAAAATGCCGGGCGGCGCTGCCCAAGATCAGCCTGCGTTTCAGCAGCGATGCCAGCGGCCAGTTGGGCGCGCGCATCCGCGACAGCTCGCTGGATCTGGCGCTGGTGTTCGAGGACGAACCCACCACGGGCTTTGCGCGCCAACCGCTGTTCCGGCAGCGGCTATTCGTGGTCAGCCCGCGCAAGCCGGGGCGCCGGCCGTCCGCCATGCGCTTCGAGCAACTGGCCGACATGCCGCTCATCCTGCCCGCGCATCCCAACATGACCCGCAATCTGCTGGACCGGCTGTTTTCCGAAGCGGGCATCGCGCCGCAGGTGGTGGCGGAGACCGAGGTCTATTCCGGCATGCTATCGGCGGTGCAGGCGGGCATCGGCCATACCATCCTGCCGCTGGGCGATTTCTCGGGGCAGCCGGGCAACGCGATGGTGTCGGCGGTGCGGATCGAACCGCCCGTCTATCTGACGGCGGCGGTGATCGCGTCCAACGACGTGCCGCTGTCGCCGCCCGCCGAAGCGGTGCGCACGCTACTCAGCGAGTTCGTGATGCAGCAGGTGCGGGAAAAAGGACTGGCCGGCGCGGAACCGCTGCCTTCCTGACGCGCCGCTAACAGGCCATATCCGCAGCCGATACCCGCATATCAACATAGTATTTTTTCTGTTTGGCCGGCAGGCGCAATCTTCACTCCCATGCAGCAACCGCAATGTCTGCGGCCTGCAGAACTGGAGAGTGATGATGGCTAAGCTGGTTTATCGCGTGGTGTCCGCGTGCGGCGCGTTGGGATATGGATTTCCCCGTGAATCGCTGCAAAAGGCGCTGGAAGGACGGATCGACGCCGTGATCTCGGATGCGGGGTCCATGGACGCCGGCCCCTATTACCTGGGCACGGGAACCGAATACTTCGAACGCGAGGCCGTGAAGGCGGACTTTCGCCACATGGTCGAGGCGGGCGAACGCATAGAAGGCCCGGTCATCCTGGGAAGCTGCGGCATGGCGGGCGGCAACCGCAACCTGGACTGGATGATCGACGTCGCCAAGGAAGTGTTTGACGAGCTGGGCGTGAAGGACCGCGCCGTGGCCGTCATCCGGTCCGAGCTGGACCCGGCCAGCGTGATCCGCGAATTCCGCGCGGGCGCGCTTCGGCCCACGGGCGCCGGGCCGGAGCTGGATGCAGCGGCGCTCGAAGAGAGCACCATCGTGGGTCAGATGGGCGTGCATCCGCTCATCACCGCGCTGGAAAGCGGCGCGAAGTACGTGCTGGCCGGCCGCGCGTGCGACATCGCGCTGTTCGCGTCCGACATGATCCGCCGCGGCATCGCCCCCGGTCTGGCTTACCACGTTGGCCACGTGCTGGAATGCGGCGCGCTGGCCTGCGACCCGGGTTCGCCGTCCGATTGCCTTGTCGCGGAAATCTATGACGACGGCACGGCGCTTTTCGTGGCGCCGGACTCGGGGCGGCGCTGCACGCCGTACTCGATTGCGGCGCACTCGCTCTACGAAGAAAGCCATCCGCAACTGCAGTTCTATCCCGAAGGCATCCTGGCGATGGAACACACCGAGTTCTTCGCGCGCGACGCCCGCACCGCCGGCATCCGCAACAGCCAGTTCGTGCATGCAGGCAAGCCGTGGCCGTGGAGCATCAAGCTGGAGGGGGCGCGGCGGCTGGGCAAGCGCAAGGTGTCGCTGGTTCATCTGGATCCGGCGGATCTGCCGCGCGTACCGGGCGACGTGCTGGTCTATGGCCGAAATGGCGTTCAGACCGTGCCGCTGCGCGAGGGCGAAAAGGAGCTGGGCCTGATCGTCGAAACGTGCGCAGCGACGCCGCAGGCGGCCGAGACGCTGGCCAGCCTGCTGACCCACTATCTGATCCACTACGGCTATGCGGGCCGCAAGGCCACCGCCGGCAACATCGCCTATCCGCTGTCGCCCAATCTGGTGAGCTTCCGGCGCGAGGACGGGCAGTACGGCGCGGTGGTTCCCAGCGGCACGCGCGATCCGGTGTTCCAGGCCAATTACCCGATGATCAAGGACGCGGTCATTACGCTGGTGCAGGCGGAATTCCCGGACGCGCTGCGCGCCGCCACCTGGAAAATCCATGAGGCCGACGCGAGCCATCCGGTCGCGCTGGTGCGCACCATCGACCGCGACCCGCGTGTGCTTGCCGATCGCCATCATGCCGAGCTGCAACGCCTGCTGTCGCTGGCCGCGGCGCGCGACGGCTCGCGCCTGGACATGGACGCCGGCGATGCCTACGAATGGACGCTGTATCACCTGCTGCAGAATGAGGACATCATCAAGAACCGCATGTTCCCGATCACATACTTCCGCGCCAACGGCAAGGCGTGGACGGAAAGCGGGTCCGGCCGGCCGCGGTATTACGACATCGGCATCACGGACTACCAGGGCAATCTGGACGATCGCACGTTGTCCCTGATCGCCGACGCGCCGCCCGAAGGGGCGCCCCAGCGCGAACAGCCGCTGCTCGACATGGCCGTGGTGGTCCGCAGCAAGGACGCGGGCATCAACCGGCTGACGTTCGACATCGTGTTCAACTCGGCCGCCGACTACGAGGCCGCATTGCGATCAAACGTGTTCTGCCCGGTCAACGTGGCGCGCGTGCTGGGCGTGGCGCCCGAGCGCGTGGTCGGCACGTTCTTCGTGGATAGCTGCAACGCCATCAAGCTGACCATCGACCGCCCGAACATGTCGGCGTCGCCGGACGAGCGCGACGTGTTTGGGGCGCAGCAGCAGGCTGTCATCGAGCGCCTGTCGATCCCGCATTACGCGGAGCGGCTGGCGATGGCGTCGGCGCTGTAGCGCGCGTTGACGATGCCGCCGATCGCATCCGAAGAGCGCGATCGGCGGCCTGCCGTTTTCGGGGCTTGGCGGGTTTCGTGCCAGAATTGCGGGCTGTCCAACCGCCATCGAACCCGAGAAGAATCCGATGAAACCTGGAATTCCCGCCCTACGGTTGCTGTCCCTGGCTGGCTTGTTCGCCTTATCCGCGCCCGCGCTGGCAATCGATTGCAAGAAGGCGTCCACCGGCGTCGAGAAGCTGATCTGCGCCGACCGCGGCGCGGTGTCCGCCGACGCGGAATTGAATCGCAGCTACAACGCACTGCTGAAAGCCGCGCCCGATGCCGAGATCCGCACCATGCTGGTCGAAGGCCAGAAGCGTTGGCTGGCGGCGCGCGACAACGCACTGGAAAGATTGGTCGAGTCGCCCGACCTACTGCCCGACGGCAAAACCCCCGCGCAGGCGGCGCGCAGCCTGATTCTTGCGCGCAGCGCCGAGTTCAAGGAAAAGGCCAAGGGGTCTGACACGCCGGTCCTGGTCGCGCGGGCGTTGGACCAGCGCAAATTCCGGGCGCAGTTCACCGGCGGTCCGTTTGCCGGCTTCGCGTCCTCGTGCGACGTGCTGCCGCCCGACTACAACAACTACTCCTGCTTTGCGACCCGCCATTACCAGCACAATGACCGCGTCTGCTCGGTGGACGAGTACTGGGCTTCCGGCGGCGTCTACACAAAGCGGTACGTAGCCGACGTGGTGAATGGTAAGCCCAAGATCATCGCGTCGTGCTCGTTCAGCAGCGCGGACGAGGCGTGCGACGACGGCAATGGCAAGACCCTCTGGAACCGGTCGCCGGCAGCGCCCGATTTCAGTTATGCCGACAAGCCGCTGCCGAAGATCGACGGCGAAATCTTCGATACCGACGACTACGAGTGGGCGCAGGCCTGCCTGGCTAGCCCGGTGTATCCCGCTGACAAGTAGCGCGTGGGGGCGTGCGCGGCCGCGCGGGGGCCCGTCGGGGAAGGTGTCAGACTGTAATTGCGCGGGCGCCGGCCGTGAGCGTTTGGCCGTGCCCGCCGGATGGACATTTCCCATGCGTGGCACGCGGCGCGCGGGTGTTTCAATCGGGCTGCCCGAGGGCTGGCCACCCGCAAGATTTGGAAACGGACTGCCCCGCGTGGCGTCAATGCCGTCCACGCCACGGACGTAGAATCCCGCTTTTCATCAAGGCCACGCGGCTGACAGGAACCAATCATGAAAAAAACCATCCTTCTTGCATCCGTCTGCGCGGCGCTGTTGTCCGCCTGCGCGCCCACGACCTCACCCCGCGAAGGATCGTCCGCCATGCCTGATTCCGCCACCACGTCCGCCGCTACCCAGTCCAGCCTGAGCGCCTACCACTGGCGCCTGACCGCCGCCACCGATGCCGCAGGCAAGTCCATCGCGGCGCTGCAAAAGGGCGTCGAGCATCAGGTGCGCCTGACCTTCAAGGACGATGGCTTGAACATCCGCGGCGGCTGCAATGCGCAATTCGGCGGGTACACGTACAAGAGCGGCGTGCTGACCATCGCGAACCTCGCGTCGACGATGAAGGCGTGCGAGCAAAGCCTGATGCAGCTCGATGCCGAGATCGCGCAGCGCCTGAAGGGCGATCTGCGCGTGACGCTGTCGGGCGACAAGGCCGAGCCGGCGCTGGACCTCACGACGCAGGACGGCAGCGTGCTGAAGTTCGTGGGCGAGCCCACGCCGGAAACGCTGTACGGCAGTGCGGGTCAGATCATGTTCCTGGAAGTGGCGGCCAAGCGCGCCGAGTGCAGCCATCCGATGATTCCGCACTACCAGTGCCTGATGGTGCGCGAACGCAAGTTCAATGACGCGGGCATCGCGTTGCCGGCGCCGGACAAGTGGCAGCCGCTGTACCAGTCGATTGAAGGCTTCGAACACCAGGACGGCGTGCGCACCGTGCTGCGCGTCAAGCGCTACGACTGGAAGAACCCGCCGGCCGATGCGCCGGCCAAGGTCTACGTGCTGGACATGGTGGTTGAGCAGGACGCCTCGGCCAAGCGCAAGTAAGCGTTGGGGGCGTGAGCGTGATCAGCGCGGTTATCGCCCTGTTCGCGGTTTGCGCCCCTGGCGCCCTGTCACCAGGTGACGTAGAACATCGCCTTGGCCAGCACGACAATGGCCAGCATGTGGCAGAACACGCTCAGGTGCAGACGGCCTTGCAACGCGCCGGTGAGTTTGCGCTGCTTGGCCAGCACCAGCGCGGTCGCCACATGAATCAGCACGCTGACGGCCAGCGCGATCTTGATCGAAAGCAGCAGGCCGAACGATGAGGCCAGCGGCGAGGACAGCGCGCCGCGGTGCTGCCAGGCCAGTCCCAACCCCGCCAGATACAGCACCACCACCGACCACGGCACCACCGAGCGCACGCGCGGCCCGAGCTGGCTGCCCAGCGCCTTTCGCACGTCGGGCGGCAGGCGCCGGTGCACCGGTTCAAGAAACAGCACCTCGAACGTGACGGTGCCGACGAACAGGAAAGCGGCAAGCAGGTGCAGGATGAGCAGCACGGGATAGAGGGTCATGCCGGCATTCTCCGCCCGCGGATGAGGGCGCGAAATGACAAACATCAAGGGCGCAGGTCCGGCTTGAGTCCAGCGGATCAACGACCCAGGTGTCAGACACCCGTTGAGACGCCGCCGCAAGCTGACGACCATCTCCGACGGGTGTCTGACACCGTCCCAAGCAAGCAGCCCGGCAAAAAGCCGGGAACTCAGCTCACTTGCCTGACGGCTGCAGCGTCAGCGTGTCCGACCGCTGGCTCTCCACCTTCGCGCGGCTGAACGCCATCGGGAAGTACTCGCCCGTCGCCCAACCCTTGAGCAGGTCCTGGTAATGCGGGCTGCGCGGATCCGCTGATTGGCCCGGCACGTTCTGCACGCGCGAGTTGTCCCAGTCGGACACGTCGATCACCTGGCGGTACGACGCGCCGCTGGTCACGCGGTAGTCGCTCTTGCGGAACGTCGCGCGATGCACCGTGTCGTTGTCTCCGCCGACCGGATAGCGCGGCGTGCCCCATGCCTTGGCGGTATCGGGCGGCAGCAGGCTGGCCAGGCTGTGATCGAACTGGATGTGGTGCAGCTTGCCCCACTGCCACTGCTTCGAGTCCGGCCCCATCTTCGCGGTGAGCTGCGTCAAACCATCGGCCAGCGCCTGCAACAGCAGGGCGTCGCGGCCCTGTTCCGGACGAGGACCGAAGGCGGCGTCGGGCGTGGCCAGCTTTTCCAGGACCTTGCGGGTGGACAGCTCGCCGAACGCCGCGCGCCCGTTTGCCGGCACATACAGGTCGGTCACGCGCTTGACGACCTCCGGCAGCCAGAAGGCATAGACGGTGGCGGCCCGGGAGTCCGTGGCCATGCGGTAGTCCCAGTCCTTCAGCAGGCTCAGCGCCGCCCCGACATTCGCGTCCGCCGAATTCAACGACTTGGCGTAGCCGCCCAGCGTGCGGGCAGGAATCGACAGGTTATCGAACTGCAGGTCCTGCGACTGCTGCACGGTCAACCCCTTGCCGTCGGCCACCACCTCGCGGATGCGCTGGATGCGGAAGGGTTCGGCCCAGGTGCGCGCCGACATGTCCTTGTACGGATAGTTGGCGGGCAGGTTGTACTCGTTGGCCGTGGCGACATAGCCTTCGGGAGGGTTGAAGACGCGGGGCAGGGCGCTGCCGGGCAGTACGCCGCGCCATTCGAAATCGCCATTGCCGGGCACGGGCAGCATGCCGGACCAGTCGTTGCGCGGACGGATGGGGGCGATGCTGCCACCGAACCAGCCGATGTTGCCGTCCACGTCCGCGTAGACCATGTTTTCGCTGGGCGTGTAGTGCTTTTCCATGCCGGCCACGAACTCGTTCCAGTTCTGCGCCTGGTTCAAGCGCAGGCTGGCCAGGTAGGCGGCCGTGCCGGGAAATTCCAGGTAGGCGGCGCGCAGGGCGTACGCCTTGCGCCGCACCGGGTCTTCATGGATCACCGGACCATGACGCGTGAACTTCAGGCTGCGCATGGCAGGCGACGCGCCGCGCACCGGGATGCTCTCGTCGATCTGACGCATCTTTTCCCAGCGGCCCTGATAGCGGTATTCGCCGGGATTCGCGGGGTTGGTGTCGTAGACGTACAGGTCTTCCTCGTCACCAAACGCGAAGATGGTCAGGCCGAACGCGATGCGGTCGTTGTGGCCCATCGAAACCCCGGGCAATGCCGGTTCGCCCGCGCCGATCACGTTCCAGCCCGGCGCATTCAGGTGGACCATGTAGCGCAGCGACGGCATCGTGATGGACCGGTGCGGGTCGCCCGCCAGGATGGGCTTGCCGGTGGCGGTGCGTTCGCCGCTCAGCGTCCAGTTGTTGCTTTCATAGCGCGGCGCCAGCGGATCGAAGGCCGGGTCCAGCGAGGCAAGCCGGCCCTCGGACAACGCGCTGGCCAGCTTCGCGCGTTCATCCGCGGCGAGCGGGCTGCGGGGGAAGTCGCCCGCCTCGAACTTCTGGCCGTCACGCGCCAGCCGGTAGGTGGTCAGGACGGACTTGTTGATCTGGCGCACGTCCAGGCCGGCAGGCACCTGCAGCGCCAACGGCGGCTCGAAGGTGCTCAGCCCCTGCACGTTGTTCAGGCCCAGTGCGGCGATCTGCTCGGACATCCGCACTTCCTCGCTGACGTTGCGCGTCAGGCCGTAGATGCGGATCAGGGACGTCTCCGGACTCCAGTAGCCCGGCTCGGTGCCGGTCAGCTTGAACTCCGGCGGAAGCTGGTCGGGATTGGCCTTGACCCAGTTCACGTAGGCGTTGATGCCGTTGGCAAACGCGGTGAGGATGGCCTGGCCTTCGGGGTGGTAGCTGGCGAATTCCGCCTGCATATCGCCCCGGTACAGGAAGAGACGCGCGGCGCGGTCCTGCTCGATGAAGCGCGGCCCGAACTGTTCGGCCATCTTGCCTTCGCCCTGGCGGCGCCACAGGTCCAGCTGCCACAGGCGGTCGCGAGCGGCCGAAAAGCCCTGGGCAAAGAACAGGTCCGCCTGGTTCTTGGCGTAGATGTGGGACACGCCGTGCTTGTCCCTGACGATTTCCACGGGCTGCGACAGCCCTGGCATGGCAATCGTGTCCTTCTTGCCGCCTGGCGAGGCGCAACCCGCCAGCACTGCGATCAGGCCGCTTGCCAAGAATGCGGCGGCCCTGCGCTTGAACGTACGCATAGACTTCTCCTCCGGGTTATTGATCTTTTCTATGCCGGTACTACGCAGGGACGCTGGAAGCCGCGCCGAACGCAACACCATGCAGCGACTAGAACTAAAGCAGAAGCCCAGGGATAACTGTTTTATTTGATTAGATCTGGCAGAACTTGTAACGCCTCGTTGAACTCCGCCTGTGATGGGAAAGCGCAGCCGGCTGACATTGCATGAGACAGACGCCAGGTGAAGCATGAAATTTTTGGTCACGACATCGCGAACCGGCCGGTAAACTCGGGCGCCACGAACACTGCCGGCGCGCTTGCCATTCGCCGTCATCACACATAGCCGCTTCATCCATGCCGATCTCCGACCTCGCACGCAGCCTGTCCCGTCCCATCCTTGCCGCCGACGACCTGGAGTCGATGGAGCAATTCTTCAGACGTCCCGAGGTTGGCGCCTTTCTGATTCATGCCCGCAACCCGGCGCACACCGCCGCGGCCCTTCAGGAATGCGCCGATCTGCTGCCGCAACTGCATCCTTCCCATGCCGCGGCGCTTGCGCTGATGGGCGGTTCGCTGGTGGAGGGCGGCGCCGATCCGGCCATCCTGTTTCCCACGCTGCACGCGCTGCTGCGCGACTGGCTGCAACGCCTGCGCCCGTTCTGCGCGCAGGAAGTGGAAGAGGACGATGAGGAGGTCGAGGAGGCCGATCGCCAGGCTTGGACGGACGCGCAGGCCAAATTGGCGCAGGTGCCGCAGGACGCGTTCTGGGAGGTCGAAGCCCTGCAAGCCGCCGTGGACGTGCTGGTGCTGCCCATGATGACCATGTTGTTGCGCCACCGCGGCAATCACCAGGCGTTTATCGCCGACGACGCGCTGATGGCCTTGCTGTACGCCATGGCCACGCTCAATGACAGCCTGCCGTTCGACCAGTTGCATTACCTGTGGCTGGCGTCGCGCGTGAGCTATGAAGACGAACTGGTCGTCGTCCTGCCGGCTTCCGGGACGGGCTTCATTGCCGAGGCCCATGCCATCAACAACACTTTCCACGCCTTCACGCTGCTGCAGATCCTGATCGGCGAACACGCGCAGGCGTTGGGCGTGCAACGGGAAATCGCCCCGCGCGCGCCGGACATGGACGGCGACACGGCCGATTTCCAGTGGTTGCAGGCCGGCGCCTATGCCGCAGGCGAACTGAAGAACATGCTGAAGTGGGCCTGGGGCGAAGCCGCATTGCGCGACCACCCGACGCGGCATGGCAGGCGCGTGCTGATCGCCCTGGAAACGGACGAAGGCACGAAGCGCAACTGGTCCGGATTCAACGGCGTCATCCACGAGGCCCAGCAGCCGTCCATGACGTTCACGCGCTATCTGACGCCGGAGGAAGTGGCGTCGTATCTGGCGTAAGTTGGCGCGGGTCAGCGCTGCCCGAACATCCCGTCCACGCTGTCCTGCAGGTCGAAGACGTCCGACACGCCATACAGGCCGACAGGATCGCCCAGACGGCTGGCGTCGGGCGGCGGCGGATCAGGCCCGCAGCGTGTCCCGCACCTGCATGAGCGCAAATCCCAGCAGGTTCAGGCCGCGCCACAGGTTGGGATTGGCGATGTGTTCGTCGTCCTGCGCCATCCCCACGCCCCAGATGCGGTCGACGGGGCTGGCTTCGACCAGGACCCGGTTGCCCGTCTGCAGCAGGAATTCGCGCAGTTCAGGGTTCTGGCCGAATTTCGCCTCGTTGGCCCGCACGACGATGGCATAGCGGTTTGCCAGCCAGATGTCGTCGTTAAAGCCCAAGACCTGCCGGCCCAGCGCCTTGGCCGCGCCGGGATTGGGCGCCTTGAACACGAGCGCGCGTGTGGCCTCGTCGCCGAAGAGCCGGGCCTTCTCGGCCATCATGTAGTGCTCGGCAGTGGGGTAGCGCTGGCCTTCGATCTCGAAGGGGGCGCCATACCACTGGCTGAAGCACGTGGCCGTGACGCCGTGCTTGCCGGCCTGGTGGCCCCAGAAATTGACGAACTTGAGTTTGGCGCCCGCGTTATAGCGGCGGCGCAGGTCTTCGATGTAGCGGGTGTCGGTCATGCCGGAATTGTATTTCTGAAAGACGCGGCGCGCGGTGGCGAGTTGCCTCGCCGCCGCGCGCCGCGTGCCGGCACTGACGCGCAGGGATCACCACCGGCGCTGCGAACCCGTCTGGCTGGAAGCCGGCTGGGCCATGTCGCCGGTGCGTACCGTGCTGACATATTTCTGGTAGTCGGCGATATAAACCGGACTGTTGATGTCCGGGCTTTCATCGCCGGCCCATTGGGCCTCGACGCCCGACTCCTTCCACGCCGCCAGATCGCGTTCCACTTCGGCGCGGGTGGGCGTGTAGCTGGAGGGAGGCGTGGCAGTGGTGGGCGCGGAGGCTGCAGGCTGCGCGCCGGCCGGGCCGGAAAACAGGGCAAAGACCGCCAGCGCGGCCGGGACGAGGGCGCGGAAGGGGAGTAGGGGCTTCATGTGGAACTCCTGGTGACGGAGAGGGACCCCGGATCGGGGCCGAGCGCCTTCGCGAGCGCGATGCCGTGGCAAGGCCATGCAGCAGTGACGCCCGGATGGCGTGGTCGTTTTCCGGCGCGGGCGCGGCGGCCTTTAGATGAGGGAGCGCGGGCCGGGGGAAGACATCCGGCGGACACGCGCCCGCCCGTTCTCATGCCTTCGTGCTCATCGTAGGGCCGCATGGGTGCAGGCCACATACTCAAAATTGAGTACGCCGGGCGGCGCGTCGGCGCGTGTTACAGCAACGACGCCAGACGGACCAGTTCGGATTGGCGGCTGCACTCCATCTTGGTCAGCAGCGATGCCACCTGCTTGCGCACCGTCAGGACCGACGCGTGGCGCAGGGTGGCCACTTCCTCGACGCTATGGCCGGCGGCCAGCCCCGCCAGCACCGCGGCTTCGGCATGCGTGATGGAAAAAACGGATTGCAGCTTGGTGACATCCGGCATGGCAAAGGCGCTCTTCTTGCGCATGCGCACCAGCAGCATGCGGCCACCGATGAGGCTGAGCGCAGGCGGCGCCGCGCTGATATCCACCCAGAACAGTTCGCCCCAGCCCGAGGCCGTGGCCATCGAACGCATCTGGCCGTCGCGCGCCACGGCGGCGCAGTGCGCATCGAACAGCCGCTGCACCTTGGCGTCCGCGTGGCGCAGCCGGCGGCCGTGCAGTATCCAGCCATTCACGTCATCCAGAAAGCCCACGGCCAGCGGCGACAGCTTGTCGACGATGCAATCCACACTGATCAGCAGCACCGCTTCATTGACCTCGGAAAAGGCGCTTTCCAGCGACTTCCATCCAATCGCGCGGGTGCGTTCTCGTTGCGACAACTGGTGGCGCAGCAGTCGGAAGTAGCGGGCGTAGTCGCCCGATTGCAGCCGGTCGCCCGCCTTCGCGTCGACGGACGAACGCTGAAAGCCGATCGCGGCGTGCAGCACGGTGTTCGATTCGATGATGAGCGACAGCACCTGCGCCATGCGATGCCGGGCCATGAAGTCCGCATAGAACTCGGTGCGGTGCAACTGCGCGGGTTCGTACATCCGCGTGGTGTCCAGCCAGGTGCCGGCGGGGGAGTTGCGCCCGTCCTGCTCAATGATGTCGCAGTTGCAATAGTGCTCCTGGTAATCCGAGGCGCATACGTCGGAAAGGCCGATGGCGGTCAGGGTCAGCAGCTTGTTCCTGGCGTCGAACACGATGAGCGCTCCGCTGTCGGCCCCGACAAGATCGCGGGCCGAGCCAAGGATGTCGCCCCACGGCGGTTCGGGGTCGGTCAGATGGTCGACGGCCTCGACGGCGCGGCGCAATGCGATTCGATGATCGGGCATGGCGTGCCTCCAACGCTGGTTCAAACGTAATCGCTGCTACGTGTCACACATGGTTGTAGGTGGCGCCGGCCGGCAAGGCATGGCGGCGCACCGCTGCTGCGGATCAAAGCGGTGCGCCGCGTGGAGCGTGCGGTAATGGCGGCGAACCCAGCGCAGATTATCGTCGCAAATTTGCGCGCGATGATGATTTCGCCGGGTTTGTCCGCAAGGAAAATTGCGTGTTGATGCGGCGATACCGGGATAAATCAACCGCCGCAGTAATGACTTTAAAACTGCCGCGCCGCGCCGCGCTGCGACGCTTATTGCGCCAGCAGTCGCAGCAGCAGCGCCTTTTTCGGTTCTTCCGCCTTGCGGGCCAGGGCAGCCAGCTTCTTGTCGGAGCCGAACAGCCTTTCGCGCACATGCGCCCTGAGGTGCTCGGGCAGCTCGGCCAGCGGGTCAGCCAGCAGGGCCAGCATCTGCGCATCGTCAATCGCGAACCCGGCTGGCAGCTTGAAGCCGTCGGTGCAGACGCACAGGCATGACACGGTGGTGGCAAGCGTGTCTGGCGTCAGGCCGTGCTGCTCGAGGAACACGGTGGTGTAGCGGTCCTGCACCGACTGGTGTTCGTCGTCCACCAGGTCCATGTAGTGGCGCAGCACCGCAAAGCGGCTGGCGCCGGTCAAGCCCAGCGCGAACGCCGCATACGTGCCGGACAGACAGGCCTTCTCGGCGTCAGCATCGGTGTACCACTCATAGGGCTGGATGGCGGCGCGTGCATAACCCTCCAGCGCATCGTGCGCCTCGGGGTGCTGCGCCGCGTTGGCGAAGAAGCGATGCGTGTCGGACTTGGCCAGGCCCTTGATGGGCAGGTAGTGGCGTGCGCGGCTTTTCAATTCGATGCGGTAGCCGGCCGGAAAGCCCGCGCGCAACAGGCTGGCGATGAAGTCCAGCGCCTGGCGGTAGGCTTGCGGCGATTCCTGCCGGATCGCAACGGCCACGGTGGCCAGCACGTCGTTGGCGGCGCAGGTGACGGTTTCGTTCGCCAGGCGCGCGCGTTCGGCGGGAATGGCGCCGCTGCCGCTGGCAAGCATCGTCTCGGCGCGCGCACTGCCTACGTCGCGCGCCAGTTCCAGAAAGGTCAGGCCAAGCGGCCGCGCATAGCCGGGTTCAAAGCGCAGGATCAGCGTTGCCGCGTACAGCAGCAGGTCGATGCCGCGGTCATTGCCATCCAGCGTTACGCCGGGCTTGAGGGTGTAGGCGTTCGTGCGGAACGCGTTCTGCGACACGTCGAAATAGCGCGGCAGGTACTGTTCCTCGGACCAGCGGCGCAGCGCATGGATGATGGCGCCGCGCTGTTCGGCCAGCGACTCCTGGCCCGCGTTCAGCGCCAGGACGCGCGTGAAGACGGCGATCAGCCAGGGGTAATCGAACTTGGGAAACAGGCGCTCGTCCAGCAGATGGCGGCACAGCAGGCTGATGTGCAGGCGGTCAGTGGGTTGGGCGCCGTTCAGCACTTCCTGGTCTACGTACTGCGCGACGCGTTCGCGCAGGCCTTGCTGCTTGGCCTCGTCGGTGTGGTCCACCAGCGTCAGGCGCAGACGGCCCTCGGTGGTGGGAAATTGCGCACGAACGCGGAAGTGGTGGTCAAGGTGCGGTTTGCCGGCAAGCCGGGCAATGCGTTCAAGCACGGCCTCGCGCAGCACGGGCGCCAGCAATTCGTGGACCGCGTCGGGACTGAGCGGGCCGTTGCGGCCTTCGGCGCGCAGGCCGTCTTCATCGTCGGGTTCCCAGCTGGGCATGACGTCGAACATGATGCGCGAGGGCTCGTATTCCAGCAGGATCTCGCTGTGGATGCCGGCCTGCAGCGGCGTGCGGGCCACGATCGCGTCGATGTCGTCGCGCGCTTCCAGCTTGTCGAACCAGCCATGAATGGCGGCAAGCGTTTCATCCTGGATCTGCTGGGCGGTCTTGTGATGCAGGCCAATGGCGCGGGAGTCGTTGGACATCGTGATGCGTGAGGGTTGCGGCAATAGCGCCGAATGCTACACGATGCGGTGTCGCGTCAGCCTCAATGCCGCGACGCGAAATCGCCGATGGCGACGGCGGGCGACAGCGCGAACGACGCCTTCATGTCGCGCACTTCCTCAACAGGCGTGCGGCCGAAGAAGCGCTTGAACTCGCGGCTGAACTGCGACGCGCTTTCGTAGCCCACGCGGGCCGAGGCCGACGCGGCCGTCAGGCCATCGCGGATCATCATGAGCCTGGCCTGGTGCAGCCGCGTGGACTTGATGTATTGAATGGGCGAAGTCTGCGTCACCGCCTTGAAATTGACGTGAAACGCCGGGACGCTCATGCCGGCTTCCTGCGCCAGGTGCGTGACGTCCAGCGGCTGGGAATAGTCCGTATGGATGCGGCGCAGCGCACGCGCGACGCGGCCGAAGCGGCCCGGATGCGCCAGCGCGGCGCGCAGGGCGCCGCCTTGCTCACCGCTCAGCACGCGAAAGCAGATCTCGCGAACCAGCGCCGGACCGAGGATCTCGGCGTCGAGCGGATGGCACAGCGCACGCAAGAGGCGCACCGTGGCGTCGGCCAGCTCCACAGACAGCGGGGTCGAGGCGATGCCGAGCGGCGCGTCGCCGTTGTTGGCGCCTGCGCCTGTGTGTGCCGCGGCTTTGGAACCTGAGCCAGTGCGGCTGTCGATCGCCACCACCAGATCGGCAACGGTCGCCAGATCCATCCGTATCGACACCGCGAGCATGGGTTCTTCCTTGCTTGCCTGCGTTTCCGTGGAAAAGGGCAGGGGCACGGACAGCACCAGAAAGTGCTGCGCGTCGTAGACGTAGGTTTCGTCGCCCAGAAAGCCGAGCTTGCGGCCCTGGCACACGATCACGATGCCGGGCTCGTAAAGCACCGGGGTGCGGCCCAGCGGCCGGTCCGAGCGCATGAATCGCACCCCGTCCAGCGCGGACAGGCTGTAGCCCTCGTTGGGGGCCAGGCGGTCGATGAGGGCAATCATTTCGCGCGACAGCGGGTTGGACGGCAGCGTCATGGGGCATCCGTGGTTCGGTTCCGGTGCGGGACATTCTACCGGCGCCCATCGGGGTCGAACAGGGTGCGCGATAGGAATGGGCAAGGGTGCGATAGACGCAGGTATTCGCGTGCGGCGCCGCAATCCTTAGCATTTCAGTCACGTCAACGACTTGGAGAAATGACCATGACTGCAACACAGAACCGGCAATCCAAAGTGGTGCTGATCACCGGCGCCAGCAGCGGCATCGGCGAAGCCACGGCGCGGCGGTTGGCCGCGCAGGGCCACCGCGTGTACGTGGGCGCGCGCCGCACTGACCGGCTGGAAACACTGGTGCAAGAGATTCGGGCAAACGGCGGCACGGCAGCGTTTCGCGCGCTGGACGTCACGTCGGCCGAGGACATGCGTGACTTCGTGCGCAACGCCGAGGCGGCCTACGGGCAGGTGGACGTGATCGTCAACAACGCGGGCGTGATGCCGCTGTCGCCGCTGAATTCGCTGAAAGTGGACGAGTGGGATCGCATGATCGACGTGAACATCCGCGGCGTGCTGCACGGCATCGCCGCCGTGTTGCCGGGCATGGAACGCCAGGGGCACGGACAGGTGATCAACGTGTCTTCGATTGGCGGACTCGCCGTGTCGCCGACGGCGGCGGTGTATTGCGCGACCAAGTTCGCGGTGCGCGCGATCTCGGACGGCCTGCGCCAGGAGACCAGCAAGATCCGCGTGACCGTGGTGTGTCCCGGCGTCGTCGAATCGGAACTGGCCGACACCATCACCGACGACACCGCCCGCGTGGCGATGCAGTTATTCCGCCGCGTGGCCCTGCACCCGGACGCCATCGCCCGCGCCATTGCCTACGCCATCGAACAGCCGGATGACGTGGACGTCAGCGAAGTGGTCGTGCGCCCGACGGCTAGCCCGCATTGAACCCACAACCATAAGGAATCGAACCATGACGGCAACCGCAATTTCAGACCAACCCTTTTCAGACCAACCCTTTTCAGACCAACCCTTTTCAGACCAACCCTTTTCAGACCAGCCCTTTTCAGACCAGCCCTTCTCCGGCCAGACCGCGATTGTGACCGGCGCCGCCAGCGGCATCGGCAGGGCGATTGCCTTGTTGTTGCATGATCGGGGCGCCAAGATCATCGCCGAAGACATCAACCCGGCTGTCGAGAAACTCGCTCGGCCGGGGCTGGTGCCGCTGCTGGCGGACATTTCCGAGGATGGCGCAGCCGAATGTGCGGTCGGCCTGGCCATCGAGCATTTTGGCCGGCTGGATATCCTGGTCAACAACGCCGGCATCATCATCAACAAGCGGGTGGTGGACATGAGCCGCGAGGATTGGGAGCGCATCCAGGCGGTCAATGCCACGGCGGCGTTCCTGCATTGTCGCGAAGCGGTCAAGGCGATGATGCCCAACCGCTCGGGGGCGATCGTCAACATCGCTTCCTACGCGTCCTACTTCGCCTTTCCGACCATCGCCGCGTACACGGCCTCGAAAGGCGCGCTGGCCCAGCTGACCCGCACACTGGCGCTGGAGGCGATCGAGCATGGCATCCGGGTCAACGCCATCGGCGTAGGCGATGTGGTGACCAACATCCTCAACGACGTGGTCGAGGACGGCCCGGGCTTTCTTGCCCAGCATGGCGAAGCCGCACCCATCGGGCGCGCGGCGCAACCGGAGGAGATCGCCGAGATCGTCGCCTTTCTCGCCTCGGAGCGGGCGAGCTTCATGGTGGGCTCGGTGGTCATGGCCGATGGCGGCATGACGGTTACGGCAGGCTGAGCCGCTGCGCAGAAACACGAACCCCGCCAGCAGGCGGGGTTCGGTGCTTACGTAGACGGACGCGGGATCAGTCTTCCAGCGAGCCCATTGCGGTGGTGTTGAAGCCGCCGTCGACGTAAAGGATCTCACCGCTGATGCCGGAAGCCAGGTCCGAGCAGAGGAAGGCGCCGGCATTGCCGACTTCGTCGATGGTGACGTTGCGACGCATAGGGGTCTGCTTCTCGTTGGCAGCCAGCATCTTGCGGAAGCTGGCGATGCCGGAGGCGGCCAGAGTACGGATCGGACCGGCAGAGATGCAGTTCACGCGAGTGCCTTCCGGGCCGAGGCTGCCGGCCAGGTAACGAACGCCGGCTTCCAGGCTGGCCTTGGCCATGCCCATGACGTTGTAGTTCGGCATGGTGCGCTCGGCACCCAGGTAGGAGAGGGTCAGCAGGCTGCCGTTGCGGCCCTTCATCATCTCGCGACCGGCCTTGGCCAGGGCGACGAAGCTGTAGGCGCTGATGTCGTGGGCGATCTTGAAGCCTTCACGGGTGGTGACTTCGGTGAAGTCGCCGTTGAGCTGGTCGCCCGGAGCAAAGCCGACCGAGTGCACGATGCAGTCCAGGCCGTCCCACTTCTTGCTCAGTTCTTCGAATACGCGCGCGATCTCTTCATCGTTGGCGACGTCGCAGGGGAAGCACAGCTCAGGGCTCGAGCCCCAACCGGAAGCGAATTCCTCGACGCGACCCTTGAGCTTGTCGCCCTGGTAGGTGAAAGCCAGTTCTGCACCTTCGCGATGCATGGCGGCGGCGATGCCGGAGGCAATCGAAAGTTTGCTGGCAACGCCGACGATCAGTACGCGCTTACCGGTGAGAAAACCCATGTGCTTGTCCCTCTTCTGGTTGTTCGGCAGTGCCGGGCGCCATGAAGGCGGATTCCAGCAGCTGCTGTGTATACGGATGTTGTGGTGCCGCAAAAATGTCAGCGGCCGCACCTTGTTCCACCACCTGGCCCTGCTTGACCACCATCATCTGGTGGCTCAGCGCCCTGACCACCGCCAGGTCATGGCTGATGAACANNGCTCGTCAAACAGCAGCACCTTCGGCTGCAGCGCCAGTGCACGGGCAATGGCAATGCGCTGCCGTTGTCCGCCGGAAAACTCATGGGGATAGCGATGCCGGGTTTCCGGATCGAGGCCAACCTCCACGAGCGCGTCAATGATTGCCTGCTCCTGCTCCTTGGCATTGCCCATCCGGTGGATGTGCAACCCTTCGCCAATGATCTGCCCGACCGACATACGCGGGCTCAGGCTACCGAAGGGGTCCTGAAAGACCACCTGCATCTGCCGCCGCAACGGTCGTACCTGGCGCTGCGACATGCTTTGCAGCTGCTGACCCTGGAAACGGATTTCACCGCGACTACCCAGCAAGCGAAGAATAGCCAAACCAAGCGTGGACTTGCCGGAGCCGCTCTCGCCGACGATACCCAGTGTCTGCCCCTTGGGCAGGCTGAAGTTGACGCCGTCGACTGCCTTGATGTGGTCGACGGTGCGACGCAGCAAGCCCTTCTTGATCGGGAACCACACCCGCAGGTCGTCCACTTCCAGCAATGGTGCCGCTTCTTCGACCGCCACCGGACCGCCACTGGGCTCGGCCGCGAGCAGTTCCTGGGTATATGGATGCTGAGGTGCGCGGAACAGATCTTCACACAACGCCTGTTCGACGACGCGACCGCGCTGCATGACACATACGCGATGGGCAATGCGCCGAACCAGGTTGAGGTCGTGGCTGATCAGCAGCAGTGCCATGCCCAGGCGTGCCTGCAACTCCTTCAGCAGTTCGAGGATTTTCAGCTGCACGGTGACGTCGAGGGCCGTGGTCGGCTCGTCGGCGATCAGCAGTTCAGGTTCGTTGGCCAGCGCCATGGCGATGACCACCCGTTGCCGCTGGCCGCCCGACAGCTCGTGCGGGTAGGCGCGGATGCGCTTGCGCGGCTCCGGGATACCGACCAGTTCCAGCAACTCCAGGGTGCGAGCGGTTGCGGCCTTACCGCGCAGGCCCTTGTGAATCTCCAGCACTTCGTTGATCTGCTTGCCCACGGTGTGCAGCGGGTTGAGCGAGGTCATCGGCTCCTGGAAGACCATGGCGATGCGATTGCCACGGATTTTACGCATGGCCTTTTCGTCGGCCTTGAGCAAGTCCTGCCCGTGGAAGAGGATCTGCCCTTGCGGATGGCGAGCGAGCGGGTAGGGCAGCAGTCGCAGGATGGAATGAGCCGTCACGGACTTGCCCGAGCCGCTTTCGCCGACCAGGGCCAGGGTTTCGCCCTTGCGAATGTCGAATGTCACGCCTTCGACGACACGCTGGACCTGTTCGCCGGTGACGAACTCGACGGCCAGATCGCGGACCTCGACCAGATTCTCGGCTATCGGTTGTTCGGCCATGTTATTTCCTTGGGTCGAAGGCATCGCGCGCCGCCTCCCCGATAAACACCAGCAGGGTCAGCATGATTGCAAGCACCATGAAGGCGCTGATGCCCAGCCAGGGCGCCTGCAGATTGGCCTTGCCCTGGGCGACCAGTTCACCGAGCGACGGCGAACCGGCCGGCAGACCGAAACCGAGAAAGTCCAGCGCGGTGAGCGTACCGATGGCGCCGGTGAGGATGAACGGCATGAAGGTCATGGTGGAAACCATGGCGTTCGGCAGGATGTGGCGGAACATGATGGCGCCGTTCTGCATGCCCAGCGCACGAGCGGCGCGCACGTACTCGAGGTTGCGCCCACGGAGGAATTCGGCACGTACCACGTCCACCAGACTCATCCAGGAGAACAGCAGCATGATGCCCAGCAGCCACCAGAAGTTC
This sequence comes from Achromobacter sp., assembly GCA_003454835.1. Taxonomy (GTDB): domain Bacteria; phylum Pseudomonadota; class Gammaproteobacteria; order Burkholderiales; family Burkholderiaceae_B; genus Achromobacter. Next base: position 21,577 of record DMTA01000463.1, read on the forward strand.
GGTTGCACGAAGCTGGCCAGAATGATCAGCAGATAGAGCACCGGCAGCCCGGACCAGATTTCCAGCAGGCGCTGACCAACCAGGTCGACCCAGCCGCCATAGAAGCCCTGCAGGGCGCCGGCGATGACGCCGATGACCGAGCTGATCAGGGTCAGGGTCAGGGCGAACAGGACCGAGATGCGAAAGCCGTAGATCACCCGGGCGAGTACATCGCGGCCCTGGTCATCGGTGCCCAGCCAGTTCTCCAGTGACGGCGGCGCGGGCGCGGGTACCTGCAGTTCGTAGTTGATGCTCGAGTAATTGAAGGGGATGACCGGCCAGACCATCCAGCCGTCCTTCTCGGCAATCAGTTCCTGGATATAGGGGCTCTTATAGTTCGCCTGCAGCGGAAACTCGCCGCCGAAGGCCGTTTCCGGATAACGCTTGAACACCGGGAAGAACCATTCGCCGTCGTAGCGCACCACGATCGGCTTGTCGTTGGCGATGATCTCCGCGCCAAGGCTGAGTACGAACAGCGCGAGGAAGATCCACAGCGACCACCAGCCACGCTTGTGTGCCTTGAACAGCGCCAGCCGGCGCTGGTTGAGGGGGGACAACTGCATCTCAGGCCTCCCTGCTTTCGAAATCGATGCGCGGGTCGACCAGGGTGTAGGTCAGGTCGCCGATCAGCTTCACCACCAGTCCGAGCAGGGTGAAGAGGAAGAGGGTGCCGAACACCACCGGATAGTCGCGGTTGATTGCCGCCTCGAAGCTGAGCAGGCCGAGCCCGTCAAGGGAGAAGATCACCTCGATCAGCAGCGAGCCGGTGAAGAACATGCCGATGAAGGCAGACGGAAAGCCGGCGATGATGATCAACATGGCATTGCGGAACACGTGGCCGTAGAGCACGCGATTCTTGCTCAGGCCCTTGGCTCGCGCCGTGATCACGTACTGCTTGTTGATCTCGTCGAGAAAGCTGTTCTTGGTCAGCAGCGTCAGCGTCGCGAAGTTGCCGATCACCAGCGCGGTGACGGGCAGGGCCAGGTGCCAGAAGTAGTCGATGATCTTGCCGGCCAGGGTCAGATCATCGAAGTTGGCCGACGTCAGTCCGCGCAACGGGAACCAGTTCCAGTAACTGCCGCCAGCGAACAGCACGATCAGCAGAATGGCGAACAGGAAAGCCGGTATGGCGTAGCCGACGATGATCGCCGAGCTGGTC
>DMTA01000464.1 GCA_003454835.1 Achromobacter sp.
CGTGGCGTTGGTGCGCGAAGACGTGGGCCGCCACAATGCGCTGGACAAGCTGGCCGGCGCCCTGGCGCGCCAGGCAGTCAACGGCAGCAACGGCATCGTCGTGGTGTCCAGCCGCGCCAGCTTCGAGATGGTGCAGAAGACGGCCTCCGCCGGCGTCGCCGTGCTGGCCTCGGTCTCCGCCCCCACCGCCCTGGCCATTCGCCTGGCCACCGACGCCAACGTCACGCTCTTGGGCTTCACGCGCGATGGCGACGCCGCTATTTACACCCACCCCGAACGCATCATTACCTGAACCGGACGCCAGACAGCAATGGAAATCGTCAACCTGATCCGCATGGCCAACCGCATCGGCCAGTTCTTCGACGCCATGCCGGACCGGCCCGAAGCGCTGGAAGGCGTCACCAATCACATCCAGAAATTCTGGGAGCCGCGCATGCGCAACGAGTTGCTGGACTTCCTGGCGCGCAGCCCCGACGGGGATGCCGGCGAGGAACAGCTGCATCCGCTGGTGCTGCAGGCGGTCACCCAACATCGCGAGCGCCTCACCCCGCTTGCGCGCGTCGCATAGCGCACCCGGGCCGCCGCATGACGGCCCGCCCCGAAGTGGCAGGACAGCAACAGATCCATAAAAGAGGCGGCGTCACCGGGCTTTTCCGGGCTACGCACGCTATAAAGCCGCACCCCTGAGGAGACATCATGGAAAGTAGCGCCACCCTGGACCTGCCCGGCTCAAGGCCGGGTTTTTTCGACAAAGAACGCACCATCGCGGGGCCGGGCTTCTCGCGCTGGCTGGTGCCGCCGGCCGCCCTGGCCATCCACCTGTGCATCGGCATGGCCTACGGGTTCTCGGTGTTCTGGCTGCCGTTGTCCAAGGTGGTGGGCGGCGCGAAGCCGCTGGCCTGCCCGCCCGACATGAGTCTCTTGGCCGAGCTTTTCACCACCAGCTGTGACTGGAAAATCTCGACGATGGGGTGGATGTACACCCTGTTCTTCGTGCTGCTGGGATGTTCGGCCGCGCTGTGGGGCGGCTGGCTTGAACGTGCCGGCCCGCGCAAGGCAGGCGTCGTGTCGGCGCTGTGCTGGTGCGGCGGCCTGGTCATTTCGGCCATCGGCATCTACCTGCACCAGATGTGGATGCTGTGGCTGGGGTCGGGCGTGATCGGGGGCATCGGGCTGGGGCTGGGATACATCTCGCCCGTGAGCACGCTGATCAAGTGGTTCCCGGACCGCCGCGGCATGGCGACGGGCATGGCCATCATGGGCTTTGGCGGCGGCGCCATGATCGGTGCGCCGCTGGCGGACCTGCTGATGCGCCACTTCGCCACGCCGACGTCGCCGGGCGTCTGGCAGACGTTTCTGACCATGGCGCTCGTGTACTTCATCTTCATGATGTCCGGCGCAATGGGATACCGCGTGCCGCCCACCGGCTGGAAGCCCGCCGGCTGGACGCCGCCCGCCAAGCAGGTCAACAACGTCATGATCACGCAGCGCCACGTCCACGTGAAACGCGTCTGGGGCGTGCCGCAGTTCTGGCTGGTCTGGTGGGCGCTGTGCCTGAACGTCACCGCGGGCATCGGCATTCTCGGGATGGCGTCGCCGCTGCTGCAGGAAGTGTTCGGCGGCGGCCTGATCGACAAGCCTGAACTGGGTTTTGGTCAGCTCGACAAGGAACAGCTCGCGGCCATCGCAGCCATCGCCGCCGGCTTCACCGGCCTGCTCAGCCTCTTCAACATCGGCGGCCGCTTCTTCTGGGCCAGCCTGTCGGACAAGCTGGGCCGCAAGATGACGTACTTCGTCTTCTTCGTGCTGGGTTTCTTCCTGTACGCCGCCATCCCCTGGACCGCGCACATCGGCGCCCTGGCGCTCTTCGTGGCGGCCTTCTGCGTCATCCTGTCCATGTACGGCGGCGGCTTTGCCACCGTGCCGGCCTACCTGGCCGACCTCTTCGGCACCCAGATGGTCGGGGCCATCCACGGCAGACTGCTGACCGCGTGGTCCGCGGCAGGCATCTTCGGCCCGGTCCTCGTCAACTACATCCGCGAGTACCAGTTGTCCATCGGCGTGCCGCGCGCCCAGGTGTATGACATCACCATGTACATCCTGGCCGGTATGCTGGTCGTGGGCTTCCTGTGCAACCTGGCCATCCGCCCGGTCAACGCCAAGTACTTCATGACCGACGAGGAACTGGCCAAGGAGAAGGCGCTGGCGCACGAGCGCGCCGTCGCCGCCGAGACCCACGGCGTGGGCAAGTCCAACTTCCGCACGCCGCCCGCGCTGATCGCCTTTGCGTGGGCGTGCGTCGGCATCCCGCTGGCCTGGGGCATCTGGATCACGCTGCAAAAGGCCGTCGTCCTGTTCCATTGACCCCATCCTGTCGCGGCGCCGCGTGCGCCGCGCGCCAGCCCCAGGGCGCGAAGCTGCTACATTGGCAGCCCGCGCCCTTATCTTTTATGTGCCACTTCTCATGATCCTGCCCTTCCCCCTTTTCCCCGCTGGAGCGACATCTTGAACGCGCCTGAACTGCATTGGGAAGAAAACGGCGTCGCCCGCTCGGCCCGCTGGCACTCGGAAACCGGGGCCACGCCGCCCAAGCGCGTCATCGTCGCCGACGACACGCTGACCGCCGACATGGCCTACCGCCACGCCTGCGAAGGCGTCGGCCTGCTATGGCGCGGCGATTTCCAGAACGCGCGCCAGCTGTTGCAAGCCATCACGCGCCGCGTCGACAAGCGCCCGCGCAAACCGGTCGAGACCCAGCTCGAGGCCTTCAACCAGCATCGTCAGGTCCAGTCGCAACGCGCCCGCATCCTGGGCATGCTGCTGATTCCCTTTGATGCCGGCCACACCATTCCCCTGCGCCGCGCGCCCGACGCGCATCCGGCCTGCGAAGCCGCGAACGTGCCGGGCGACACGCCTTTTGTCGCGTCGCTGCGCGAACTGCTGGGCCTGATCGGCGCCTACGAATGGCGCAGGAAGGGCGTGGAGATTCCCGCGCTGAACAACCGCATCCACCCGCACTACGGCGTGTTCTCGCCTGTGCGCGGCGAATACGTGGACCTGGTCGCCAATACCCCGATGCCGCGCGGCAGCGTGGCGTTCGATATCGGCACGGGTACCGGCGTGCTGGCTGCGGTCATCGCCCGCCGCGGCGGCAAGCGCGTCATCGCCACTGACACGGATGCCCGCGCGATCGCCTGCGCGCGCGAAAACCTGGAACGTCTGGGATTGTCGGGGCAGGTGGACGTCGAACAGACGGACCTGTTCCCCGAAGGGCGCGTGTCGCTGATCGTCTGCAACCCGCCGTGGCTGCCGGCACGGCCCAGCTCGCCGCTGGAACATGCCGTGTACGACCCGGACAGCCGCATGCTGCGCGGGTTCCTGAATGGATTGAAGGATCATCTGACGCCGAACGGCGAAGGATGGTTGATTCTTTCGGATCTGGCCGAGCACCTGGGCTTGCGCACACGCGAGCAGTTGCTGGAGATGATCCAGACCGCCGGGCTGCGGGTGATCGAAAAGCGGGATACGCGGCCGGTGCATGGCAAGGCGCGGGATGCGTCGGATCCGTTGTTTGCGGCGCGGTCGAAGGAGATGACGTCGCTGTGGAGATTGGGCGCCGCCGACGCCTGAAGGGCTTGAGGGTGCGGGGCTCTCGACGCCGGGCGGGAGCCGCTTTCACCCCCCGATAGCGCAAGGCCGCGACCGCGGCTTGGGCGCAGCGGGGAATGGGCGTGCGTGAAAAGAAATAGCCACGCGCCGCTGATTGGCTACAATTAGCAATCATTCCCATTAGCATCTGACCAGCAGACCCGTGCCGCCCGCCCCTTTTGCGTCCTCCGCCGAATTCGTCAGCCTGTACCGCGAGCACCATGGCTGGCTTGTGCAGATGCTGCGCCGCCGGCTTGCCGGCAATGCCGACAATGCCGCCGATCTGGCGCACGACACCTTCGAACGCGTCATGCGCAGCGAATCTCGCGCCGCGTTTGCCGAGCCGCGCGGCTTTTTGACCACGGTTGCCAAGCGTCTGCTGATCGACCAATCGCGCCGCCGGGCGATCGAACAAGCCTATCTTGAGACGCTGGCTGCCCGCAGCGAAGCCGTCGAGCCAAGCCCCGAGACGCATGCGCTGGTGGTCGAGGCCCTGGATGCCGTGTGCCGCATGATGGAGCAGTTGCCGGCGCGGGTGCGCCGGGTTTTCGTGCTGGCGCAGGTGGAAGGCCTGCCCTATCTGGACGTGGCGCGCGAGATGGGCATTTCGGTGGCGGCCGTGCAGCGCGACATGATCAAGGCGTGGGAACACTGCTACACGGTGCTGTACGCATGAGCGCCGCGCACACCGAGCGGGTGCATCCCGACATCATCCGGCAGGCGGCGCAGTGGATGATGCGAGCTGGCGACGCGCCGGACGCCGCCACGCAGGCCGCCTGTACGCAATGGCGCGAAGCAGATGCGCGCCACGAACTCGCCTGGCAGCGCCTGCAAGGCATCAGCCAGGATCTGAAGGCTGCCACCACCGCCAACGTGTCGAACGCGGCGGCGGGGCAGACCATACTGCGCTATTGCGACCAGCGCTCGCGCCGCGGCGCCCTCAAATGGATGGCGGCCGGCGTCGGCCTGGGCGCGCTGGGCTGGATGGGCGCGCGCGAAGGGCTGTGGGACGGCAGCACGGTCTATCGCACCGCGACGGGCGAGCAGCGCGTCGTGCACCTGCCCGACGGCACCGTGCTGACCCTGAACACCGATTCGGCCGTGGCGATGCGCTATGACGCGCAACAGCGCCGCATCGAACTGCGCAGCGGCGAGATCCTGATCGCTACAGGCACCGACGACGCGGGCCGGCCTTTCGGCGTAAGAACGCCAAACGGCCTGCTGACGCCGCTGGGCACGCGCTTTTCCGTGCGCCAGATGGACGACAGCCGATGCGCCACGCTCGTC
>DMTA01000467.1 GCA_003454835.1 Achromobacter sp.
CCGCGCCAGCTGGAACAGCTGCGCACCTTCGCGGAATTCATCCGCCGCATGCAGTGGCGCGCCGGACGCGGCGCGGCCTCGGGTAAGGACGCGGCGCCCGCGGAACCCGCCGGCGCCATCCTCGACGACCTGCTCGAAGCCATCCAATACGAACGGCACCTGTTCGAACTCTTCGAGGAACGGCCTGCGCAGACGCGCTGGCAGAACGTTCTGGAGCTGACAGGCTGGCTCAAGCGCAAGGCCGAGGAAGACAACATGTCGCTCTTCGATCTGGTGCAGCACGTGGCGCTCGTCACCATGCTGGAGCGCGGCGAGGAAGAAGCGCCCGACGCCGTCAAGATGTCCACGCTGCACGCCTCTAAGGGCCTCGAATACCCGCACGTGTATCTGGCCGGTGTGGAAGAAGGCCTGCTGCCGCATTTGGGCAAGGACGACGAAGTCGGCGATCCCGCGCGCGCCGCCGAGAACCTGGCCACCCGCATCCAGGAAGAACGGCGCCTGATGTACGTCGGCATCACGCGCGCGCAGCGCAGCCTGCACCTGAGCTGGTGCAAGCGCCGCCGACGCGCCCGAGAAGACCTGGTGCGCGAGCCGTCGCGCTTCATCGAGGAAATGGGCCTGGGCGACGTGCGCATCCAGGAGGACGACGCGACGGCCGCCATGAGCCCCAAGGAACGCATGGCCATGCTGAAGGCGCTCCTGAACAAATAGGGGGCGGGGCAACCGGGGGCGCGACACGCAGGGGCGCGATACATAGGGACGCGATACACAGGGACGCGATACACAGGGGCGCGATACACAGCGGCGCTACAAACCCGGCGCAACTTGCGACGGCATTGCAGGTAATGGCGAGGGGGCGGAAGCCAAGACTTGAAGAAACGCGAGCCCCGCTCCTACACTGGCCTGTCCGGATCGAAGGAGCGCATCATGTGCCGTTGGCTGGCTTACACCGGTAGTCCCCTGCAGATGGAGAGCGTGCTGTTCAAGGCCAAGCACTCGCTCATCGAACAAAGCCTGCATTCCCGCCTGGGCGCCACCACTACGAATGGCGATGGTTTCGGGCTGGGCTGGTACAGCCGCCCCATCGAAGGCCGCCCCATCGAACCGCCGTTCCGCTATCGCAGCGTGCATCCGGCGTGGAACGACCGCAATCTGCGCGAGGCGGCCCGCGCCATCCACGCGCCGCACTTCGTCGCGCACATCCGCGCCGCCACCGACACGCCCGCGCAAGAAACCAACTGCCACCCTTTTCGGCACGGGCAATGGCTGTTCGTGCACAACGGCCTCATCCGCGACTATCCGCTGCTGCGGCGCGACCTGATGCTGATGATCGCGCCGGCGTATTTCGGATCGCTGGAAGGCTCCACGGATTCCGAGGTGATGTTTCTTCTGGCGCTCACGTTCGGCCTGGATGAAGACCCGATCCCCGCGATTGCCCGCATGGTCGGCGTCGTCGAGGAAACCGGCCGGCGCCACGGCGTGGCGCATCCCATCAACATGACGGTGTGCGCGCTGGACGGCGAGCGTCTGATCGCGGTGCGTTATTCCAGCGAAGGCGACTCGCGCACGCTGTTTCACAACACCTGTGTGCGCCACCTGCGCGAACTCTACCCGGACAACGCGCAGATCGCCGCGATGGACGACGACGCCTTCCTGCTGCTGTCCGAACCGCTGTCGGACATGGCCGGTGTCTGGGAGGAAGTGCCCGAATCCACCGCGATCATCGCCGGGCGCGGCGACGTGCAGCACATGCGTTTCGCGCCGATTCCGCCGGGCGAGTGATTTCCGTTCAAAGTGCGGGAATTGGGGTCATCAAGCACGTATTTCGCATATGGGGGAGAATACGGCTCGCAAGACATTGCGACGTCCTGGGCCGCGATAGCACCCCAATCCATTCAGGAAGTTGCATGACAGATAGAGAAACCCCGCAGGCCATAGACGCATTCGCGGTGTTTACCCGCACGGGGAGCGCCCCGGATTGCTTTGAATTGCACGAAAACGGAGTCGTCAGCCAGGAAGGCGGCGCCCGCACCTACACCGCATTCGCGGACATCCAGGATCTCTGCCTCTACACCGGCCAGCCGGACGCGCCAGCAGGATCCGCCGACCGCCTGGCGTACCGCAGCGCCGCGCAAAATGCCTGGACAGTCGCCGCCGGCATCGACGAATTCCCCGCGTTCATGGACGCCTTCCGCTCGCACTACGTGGCGCGCCGGCTGCCGGTTCTGGAATCGCTGACCGAGCAGGGCGCGCGCGTCACGTTCCGCTATATCACCGGCGGCACCTTCCCCGACCTGGAAACACGCGAAGTGTCCCTGTCGGCGCAAGGCCTGCACATCGACGGCGTCACGTGGCCCTACGAGTCGCTGCAGCCCATCGATCTCAATGACTGGACCGACACGGTCACGCTGCAGGACGACAGCGGCAAGACGGTCTTCTCGTGCCGCGTTGCGCGCATCCTGAGTTCCGACCTCTTCGTCAACCTGGTGTACAACCAGTTGGGGCAAACGGCGGAATACGCCTGACGCCAAGGCGCCGGCTCGGGGGACCGAGCGCACGCCGCATGACTGATATGGCCGCTCGCAGCGGCCATATTCCATTCAGTGGCCCGAATGCAGCGCGGGATTCAACGTGCCCCACGCGGCGGTGCGCACCAGCGCTTCCACCGCGCCGGTCTGCGAGTTGCGGCGGAACAGCAGCCCGTGCTGGCCAGCCAGCGACACGGCTTTGACCACCGCGCCCTCCGGCGTCAGCACCCGCGTGCCGGCGGTGACGTAGCAACCGGCCTCGACCACGCAATCGTCGCCCAGCGAAATGCCGATGCCCGAATTGGCGCCGAGCAGGCAACGCTTGCCGATGGACACCACCTGCTTGCCGCCACCCGACATGGTCCCCATGATCGACGCGCCGCCGCCAATATCGGTGCCATCATCCACGATCACGCCCGCACTGATGCGGCCTTCGACCATGGACGCACCCAGCGTGCCGGCGTTGAAATTGCAGAACCCCTCGTGCAGCACGGTGGTGCCCGGCGACAAATGCGCGCCCAGCCGTACGCGCGCGGTGTCCGCGATGCGCACGCCACTGGCGACGACGTAATCGGTCATTCGCGGAATCTTGTCCACGCCGCGAATTTCCAGCACCTGCCCCGTGGCGCGCAGATGCCAACGCAGCGTGTCGACCTGATCCACCGCACAAGGCCCCACCGAGGTCCACGCGACGTTGGCAAGCACGCCAAACAACCCATCCAGATTCGCGCCATGCGGCCGGATGAGCCGGTGACTGAGCAGATGCAGGCGCAGATAGGCGTCGTGGGCATCGACGGGCGGCTCGTCGAGCGAGGAAATGGCGGTGCGCACGGCAACGATATCAACCTTGCGGCGCGTGTCCCGGACGAGGGCCGTGGCGACGTGCTCGCCAAGCGCGGCGCGCGCTTCTTCAGGCGTCAGATGACGAGTCCCGGTGGGAGGGGCGTTGTCGGCGAGCGAGGGACGCGGATACCAGGTGTCAAGGATGGTGCCGTCGGCGGCTAACGTGGCTAGGCCGTAAGCGATGGCGCTGGTGGGGGCGGCGGACATGAGAGATGGTGGGGGATGGCGATTTTGGTGGGCGACATTCTAGGCGAATGGGTGTGGATGTTGGTGGTATTCGGGTGGTGGCGTCCTTTGTCTGCGTATGAAGCTTTACCTAGGTGTCTGACACCGGCCCTCGTGGCGATAGTCTTCGTAGGTCGCCCGACG
>DMTA01000461.1:0-287 GCA_003454835.1 Achromobacter sp.
GCCATCAGCTCGGCGATCGGGTACTTCTTGTTGAGCGGCACCAGCGTCTCGCGCAGCGCATCGTTCGGCGCGTGCAGCGACACCGCCAGCGACACGTCGCTTTCGGTGGACAGGCGGTCGATCTGCGGCACCAGGCCGGAGGTCGACAGGGTCACGCGCTTGTTGGCCAGGCCGTAGCCCAGGTCGTCGCGCATCACGCTCATGGCGCGCACGACGTTGTCGAAATTCATCAGCGGCTCGCCCATGCCCATCATCACCACGTTGGTGAGGCGGCGCATCTGGTGCGG
>DMTA01000461.1:399-2956 GCA_003454835.1 Achromobacter sp.
GAGCAGAACGTGCAGTTCAGGCCGCAACCGACCTGCGAGGACACGCACAGCGTGCCGCGGGTCTTGTCGGGGATGTACACGGTCTCGATGGCGTTCTTGCCATCCACGCCCATCGCCAGCAGCCACTTGTGGGTGCCGTCGGCGGAGGGCTTGTCGAACACGATGTTCGGAACCAGCACCTCGGCATGGGCCTGCAGCTTGGCGCGCAGGACCTTGCCGAGGTCGGTCATTTCATCGAAATCGGTGACGTAGCGATGGTGGATCCACTTCATCACCTGATGGGCACGGAACTTCTTTTCGCCGAGAACCTCGACGAAGAACTTCTCCAGGCCCGCGCGATCGAGGTCGAGCAGGTTCTGCTTGCCAGCCGCGGGTGCCGACTTCGGCAGCGGCTGGATGGCGGGGGACTGTACGACCTCGTTCACGGCATTACTCTCAGCGCGAGACGACTTCGGTGGCGGCGAAGAAGTAGGCGATTTCAATCGCNNTCGCGGTGGGCCAGGACGGCGTTCTCGCCTTCCAGGGCCTGGATCATCACCGGGCCGGAGATCATGAACTCGACCAGCGCGTTGAAGAACGGACGCTCGCGGTGCACGGCGTAGAAGCCTTCGGCTTCACGACGCGACAGCTGCTTGTACTTGGCGGCCACGACCTTCAGGCCGGCCTTCTCGAAGCGTGCGTAGATTTCGCCGATGACGTTCTTGGCAACGGCGTCCGGCTTGATGATCGAAAGGGTGCGCTCCAGCGCCATGGGATGTCTCCAATGGAATCGGGCCGCTGATGGCCCGAAGGGTAACATGAAAAAAACCCGCGTCGGGACGCGGGCTTAGCCTGATAAACGTAGGCGAATTGTAAGAGATAACGCGGCCGGGTGGTAGAGGGCCTGCGGCCCTCCTGTAGAGCCGAGCCCATGCTCGGCTGGCCTTTGGGCCGAGAAGCAGCCGAGCGCGGGCTCGGCTCTACAGGTTCAGGCCCACCTATTCACCCACCTGAGCGGATTCTGACCGCCGCCGCCATTTTGCTGCACTGCAAAATGCCATACGCCCCCGTCTGGTCCTAGTATCAAACAATCGTTTGATTAAGGTCCGCCACCCCATGGCCAAGCCCGCCCACTTCTCGACCAAGGACCGGATCCTCGGCGCCGCCGAGGAGCTGTTCGCCCTGCATGGCTTCGCCGGCACGTCCCTGCGCCAGGTCACCAGCCAGGCCGACGTCAACATCGCGGCGGTCAACTACCACTTCGGCTCCAAGGAAAACCTGGTCAACGAGGTCTTCCGCCGGCGCATGGACGAGATGACCAGCGTGCGCCTGGCCCAGCTCGAGCGCGCCCGCAGCGAACACCCCGGCCAGCTGCGCCCGGTGCTGGCCGCCTTCGTCGAGCCCGCCCTGGCCATGGCCCAGGACCGGCAGAGCGGCGGTGCCTTCGTGCGGGTGATCGCCCGCGCCTACGCCGAGAAGAACGACAACCTGCGCAAGTTCCTGTCCGACCACTACGGCCACGTGCTGCGCGCGTTCGGCAAGGCCATCGCCGAGTGCGTGCCAGGCCTGAGCAAGGAAGGGCTGTACTGGCGCCTGGATTTCCTGGCCGGTTCGCTCACCTACGCCATGGCAGATTTCGGCCTGATCAAGCGACCTGCAGGCGTCACCGAAGCGGCGCATCGTGCCCATGCCGCCCATGAACTGATCCATTTCGCCGAAGCCGGGTTCCGCGCCGCCGCACGCGGCAGCGCCCTGCCCGCTTCCCCGTGATTCCACCGGGTGTGACCCACCCAGTAACTGCTGACCAACAAAGGCCCTACACCATGTCCAATTCCCTGCTAGTCCGCCGCGCCGCCGTGCTGGGTGCCGGCGTCATGGGTGCCCAGATCGCCGCCCACCTCACCAACGCTGGCGTCGACACCGTGCTGTTCGACCTGCCCGCCAAGGAAGGTCCGGCCGACGGCATCGTGCTGAAGGCGATCGCCAACCTGGGCAAGCTGAGCCCGGCGCCGCTGGCCAGCAAGTCGCTGGCTGAAGCCATCACCCCGGCCAACTACGAGTCGGGCCTGGACCAGCTGAAGGACTGCGACCTGATCATCGAGGCCATCGCCGAGCGCATGGACTGGAAGCAGGACCTGTACAAGAAGATCGCTCCGTTCGTGGCCGACCACGCGGTGCTGGCCTCCAACACCTCGGGCCTGGGCATCAACAAGCTGGCCGACGTGCTGCCGGAGCAGCTGCGCCACCGCTTCTGCGGCGTGCATTTCTTCAACCCGCCGCGCTACATGCACCTGGCCGAGCTGATCCCGGCCACCACCACCGATGCCGCCGTGCTGGAAGGCCTGGAAGCATTCCTGGTCACCACCCTGGGCAAGGGCGTGGTGTACGCCAAGGACACCCCGAACTTCATCGGCAACCGCATCGGCGTGTTCTCGATCCTGTCCACCATCCACCACACCCAGGAATTCGGCCTGGGCTTCGATGAAGTGGACGGCCTGACCGGCCCGCTGGTCGGGCGCCCGAAGTCGGCCACCTACCGCACCTCGGACGTGGTCGGCCTGGACACCATGGCCCACGT
>DMTA01000036.1 GCA_003454835.1 Achromobacter sp.
GGCGAGACCTAAAACGCCCCTCCAAACAGATCCGGCTGACGCGACTGCTCGCCCGGATCTGCGAAATTGCTCATCCCCACCCCCGCCAGCCGGTACAGCGTGTCCGGCGGCAGTTCCACGCGTTCGCACAGCAGCCGCGCCAGGGCGGCCAGTTCCGTGGCCGAGGCGGGCGGCTGCGCGCAGGTCTGGCTGCGCGTCAGGATGCGGAAGCGGTCTGTCTTCAGCTTGAGCACCACCGTGCGTCCCAGGGCGCCCTTCTTCAGCGCCTGATCCCACACCTTTTCCGCCATGCGGTCCAGAGCGTCCCCCACGGCCTCCAGCCGGACGTCGTTTGAAAACGTGGTTTCGGCCGACACCTGTTGAAGCGGCTGGTCCGTCTGCACCTCGCGTTCGTCGATGCCCCGCGCCAGCTCATACAGCCGCCGGCCGTAGCGGCCGAAATAATGCTCCAGTTCCTGCGCGCTGTGCGTGGCCAGGTCGCCCACCGTCTGGATGCCAAGCTGCTCCAGACGCGCCTGCGTCACCTTGCCCACGCCCGGCACCTTGCGCACGGGCAAGGGTTCCAGGAACGCCAGCACCTTGCTGGGCCGCACGACAAAGATGCCGTCGGGCTTGTTCCAGTCAGAGGCGATCTTGGCCAGGAATTTGTTCGGCGCCACGCCGGCCGACGCGGTCAGGCCGGTTTCCTCGCGGATCTGCTGGCGGATCACCTGGGCGACCTCGGTAGCCGACGGCAGCCCGCACTTATTGACCGTCACATCCAGGTAGGCCTCGTCGAGCGACAAGGGTTCGATCAGGTCGGTATGGCGGGCGAAGATCTGCCGCACCTGGCGCGACACGTCGCGGTATCGGTTGAAATCTGGCGGCACGTAGATGGCGTGCGGACAGAGGCGTTCGGCCTTGATGGCGGACATCGCGGAATGGATGCCGTAGCGGCGTGCTTCATAGGACGCCGCACACACGACCGAGCGCGGCCCGGTCCAGGCTACGACTACCGGCTTGCCCCGCAGGTCGGGATTGTCGCGCTGCTCCACGGACGCGTAGAACGCATCCATGTCCACATGCACGATTTTGCGCGCAGACTGCGCCGACGCCTGCCCCGTCATGACCTCAATCCCGTGGCAAAAACATATATTATGACCGGCGGCAATCCGCTACCCCTTCTCGCCCACGACGGTTCCATGACTGCACCCGCTTGCCCCAAAACCGACTACTTCGGCCTGACCATTCCCTTCATGAGTTTCATCGGCCTGGTGCCGGAGAGCATCGCGCCCGCCTATGCCCGCACGACGCTGCCGTGGCGCGAAGACCTGACCAACAGCCGCGGCGACGTGCACGGCGGCACGCTGATGAGCGTGCTGGACTTCACCTTGAGCGCCGCCGCGCGCGGGTCGGCGGACGCCACCGAGGGCATGGCCACCATCGACATGAACACCACGTTCCTGTCCCCCGGCACGGGCGATCTGGTCATCGAAGCGCGCTGCCTGCGGCGCGGTGCGTCCATCGCCTTCTGTGAGGGCGATATCCGGCGCGCCGACGGCGAACTGGTGGCGCGCGCCACCGCCACCTTCAAGATCATCCGCCGCCGCCCGGGCGGCGACTGACCTTATTTCGTCCTGCCTTTCTTAGTCCTGCCTTTCTTAGTCCTGCCTTTCTTAGCCCTGCCTTTCCTAGTCCTGCGTTTCCTAGTCCTGCCTTACTTCGGCAGGTCGCGCGTCGGCTTGACGGGCGGGCGCGGATCCAGCGGCATGTACGTGCTGCACGACACCAGCCCGTAATACACCGCGTCCTGCATCGCGCGCATGGCAGCGGGATCCCACGTGCCCTTGCCCCACATCACGATGCGCACGTCCGTGGACTTCGGGCCCTCGGACTTCAGGTCGACGCGCGACATCTCGCGATCGGAATACGGCGCCAGCACGCGCACCACGCCGGACTGCGCGCTCTCGTTCAGGTCGGACACGACGCGGTAGGCGTTGTCGGTGCTGCGCAGGCAGGCGTTGGACTGGCGGATGACCGCATCATAGGCGTCCTTGAAAGCCACCGGCGCCTTGAATTCGCTGTGCGGCGATGCGCTGTCCGGCGAAATGCCGAGCGAGCAGCCGGCCAGCCCCAGAGCCAGCGCCGAGGCCGCGACCAGATTCCTGTACATGTAAATCTCCAGAAGAAGTGCCGCGATTATCCCGCAAACCGCCCGGCGGCATAAGTGGGGCCGGCTCTGCGGGGTCGGTTCGACACCCCTCGCGCGGCTATGGCATTATCGACCAGCCTGTTTGCAACGCGGATCGACATCACGGAGGTTTCCCTTGTTCTCATTTCTGCGCACCGTCCTGGCTGCCGGCATCGTCGGCGCCTCCCTGGGTGCCTGCGCCACGCAGCCGCCTCCCCGCGCCTATCCCCTGAAAGATTTCTTCCGCAATCCTGAGCGCGGCTATTTCCGGCTGTCCGACGACGGCCAGACGCTCTCGTTCATGCAGCCCACCAGCGTGGACGGCAACCCCGCCCGCATGAACATCTACGTGCAGCCGCTGCAAGGCAGCCAGCTCGTGGGTGAACCGCGGCAGCTGACCAGCGAGACCGCCCGCGACATCAGCGGTTATTTCTGGAAAGGCCCGGACGTGGTGCTGTACCAGAAGGACTTTGGCGGCGACGAGAACTTCCACGTCCTGGCGGTCAACGCCAAGACGGGCCAGATCACGGACCTGACCCCCTACGAGGGCGTACGTGCGGGCATCGAGGACGACCTCGAAGACGACCCCGACCACGTGCTGATCAGCCACAACCAGCGCAATCCCGAGGTCTTTGACGTCTACCGCGTCAACGTCCACACCGGCGCGGCCGTGCTGGTGGCGCAGAATCCCGGCAACATCGTCGGCTGGCAGACCGACCTCGCGGGCAAGGTGCGCGCCGCCGTCGCCAGCGACGGGCTGAACACCACCCTGCTCTACCGCGACGACGAAGCGTCCGACTTCCGCCCCCTCATCACCACCGACTACCGCACCAGCGTCAGCCCCGCGTTCTTCACGTTCGACGACAAGAAGTTCTACGCGCTGAGCAACCGCGGCCGCGACAAGCTCTCGCTGGTCGTCATCGACCCGGCCGCGCCGGACGCCGAAGACGTCATCTTCACGCCGGACGCCGTCGACCTGGACGGCGCTGCATTCTCGCGCAAGCGCCGCGTGCTGACCGTGGCGTCCTACCAGACCGACAAGCCGCAATACAAGTTCTTCGACGCGGAAACCGAAGCGCTGTACAAGACGCTTGCCGATCTCTTGCCGGGCTACGACGTCGTCATCCAGGGCGGCAACCGCGATGAAAACAAGTTCATCGTGGCGGCCTACAACGACCGCACGCCGGGCGCGCGCTATATCTATGACGCCGTGGCCGGCACGCTGACCAAGCTGGCGGACTTGAATCCCGCCATCCCCGAGGCCGACATGTCTCGGGTGCAGCCCATCAGCTACCAGAGCCGCGACGGCCGCACGATTCACGGTTACCTGACGCTGCCCGCCGGCCGCGCACCCAAGAATCTGGCCTGCGTCGTCAATCCGCACGGCGGCCCGTGGGCCCGCGACGGCTGGGGCTACAACCCCGAAGTGCAATTCCTGGCCAACCGCGGTTTTTGCGTGCTGCAGATGAACTTCCGCGGCTCCACCGGCTATGGCCGCGACTTCTGGGAAGCGGGCTTCGGGGAATGGGGCCTGAAGATGCAGGACGACATCACCGACGGCGTGCAATGGCTGGTCGAGCAAGGCATCGCCGACCCCAAACGCATCGGCATCTATGGCGCCAGCTACGGCGGCTATGCCACGCTGGCCGGCGTGGCCTTCACGCCGGACCTGTACGCCGCGGCCGTGGATTACGTGGGCGTGTCCAACCTCTTCACGTTCATGAAGTCCATTCCGCCCTACTGGAAGCCCATGCTGGACAAGATGCAGGACATGGTGGGTGACCCGGTGCGCGACCGCGACCGCCTGACCGCGACCTCACCGGCGCTGCACGCGGACAAGATCAAGACGCCGCTGTTCGTGGCGCAGGGCGCCAAGGACCCGCGCGTGAACAAGGACGAGAGCGACCAGATGGTGTCGGCGCTCAAGGCGCGCGGCGTGGACGTGGAATACATGGTCAAGGACAACGAAGGCCACGGCTTCCACAACGACGAGAACAAGTTCGAGTTCTACGAGGCCATGGAGAAGTTCCTGACGGAACATCTCAAGCCGTAGTCCCCGCGGTTTCCGCTTCCAGGGCATTCGCGGCGGCCGGCAGGCCGCCGCTTGGCTTTACGACGCCGCGTCCGCTCCAGGCCATTTCCACGCGGTCCCGCCCCTGCTCCTTGGCCCGGTACAACGCCACGTCGGCCCGCGCCAGGATCACGTCGGCGCTGTCGCCCGGCTGGTAGGACGCCAGGCCACCGCTCGTGGTCATCTGCACTTCCAGCCCCTGCAGATAGAGCGGCATATCGCGCAAGGCGTCGCAGACGCGCTGCGCCTGCACCAGCGCGCTCGCCGGGTCGCAGTCGTACATCAGCAGCACGAATTCCTCGCCGCCCAGACGGCCAAAGCGATCGCTCGACCGGACCGCGTTCTGCACCACGCGCGCGAAATGACGCAGCGCGGTGTCGCCGCCCGCATGGCCATAGCGGTCGTTGATGGATTTGAAGTGATCGATGTCCAGCACCAGCACCGCAAGCTTGCCGCCGGCGCGCTCACAACGCTGCAGCTCGTGCTCAAGTTCATCCATGATGCTGCGCCGCGAGTACGCCTGCGTCAGGCTGTCGAACGTCAGCGCCGCCTGCATCTTTTCGGCCTGGCTGGTCTGGATCATGAAGAGCAGCGCCAGGAAGAGGCCCGGCACCGTGACGGAGCCGCACACAATGAAGAACAGGCCCCACGCCGACGGCTGCAGCAGCGACACCGGCGCCTCCACGCCCGCGCCGTAGACATAACCGCGCAGCGCATGCAGCGCCGCCACGCCATAAAACGCCAGCAGCAGGTACAGCACGACGCCTTTCGTCTTGATCCGCCTGCGCTGCCGGAAGATGACGGCGCCAGTCGCTGCCATCAGCACGCAGGTGTAGACGGAGTACAGCACCATGCGCCACACCAGGCTGTCGCTGCGGTACAGCAGCAGGGCAAAGCCGAACGTGCAGAGCGAGCACAGCACGGTCGTGCGCAGGATATGCGGATGCAGGCCGAAGAACTGGCGCACGCCGATATACACCAGCGCGGCGGAACAGGCCCAGGCGGCATTGGACACCATCACATAGGCGGCGGGCGGGATCATCTCGGCTGACGCGTAGGCCAGCAGGGACAGCACGGCCAGCGCGTTGGCCGCCATGAAGGCGGGCACACCTTCGACGCCGCGGCCGTGAAATGGCAGCAGCAACGGCAACGCCAACGCCGTGGCCAGGCCCCACATCAGGAAAAACAAGCTAGTCGTCATGGTTCGCTCCGGCTCAGGCTTGTCGGCCTGCCGCGCCGTTGGGGACTGCAGTTGCACTGGGTTCGCGCAAGCAAAGCGCGTTACACGTCAGCATTTTTGATGCTTTTTGTTACGAGAATGGCGAAAGGACGCGCGTGACGTTTGCCCTGCTGGGCAACGCGCGTCTGTCCGACCAGAACCTTTACCGCCGCGCCAAGACGATTGCACGGCCTGCGACGAGAGAATACGCCAAGGCGACTTAGCCGTAATCCCCCCTTTGCAGTAATTGACAGTTAACTCGGGCAGATATCCGTAAAGTTCCATCCGTCGACGGCGCAGCATAAGCGCTGCGATCACGCCCCACGGGCGTGGCGCGTACTAGCCATGCACTCCGATAACGCGAGTGCGAAGGTCCCCGTAGCGGGCGCCGCGCAGGTCCCAATCAAACGTTCATTTCCGCGCTGCAGGCGCCTGGTTCGCCTGCGGCCGCCTTTGCCGGGTGCTCGCGCCCGTCCGGCGTGGCGGGGCCATGGACGCCCCGCATTGCCACTGCGGATGTCATACCGATGCCGATCGAACGAACCAGGCGGTCAAACGCCGTTGGACCCAGACTGAAATAATGCCGGCGGGGCCGGGACGGCGGAAAGCCTGTCCCGCGCCCACGCCTACGCCCGCCGCATCTTGGGCAACAGGATGGCCACGACACCCAGCAGCGGCAGATACGCGCACAACTGATACACGTAGCCGATGCTGGTGGCGTCGGCGACCCTGCCCAGCACCGCGGCGCCCAGGCCGCCCATGCCGAAGGCAAAGCCGAAGAACAGGCCCGCGATCATGCCCACCTTGCCCGGGACCAGCTCCTGCGCATAGACCACGATCGCGGAGAAGGCCGACGCCAGCACCACGCCAATGATGACCACCAGCACGCCGGTCCAGAAGAGATTCGCGTGCGGCAGCATCAGCGTGAAAGGCGCCACGCCCAGGATCGACACCCAGATCACGATCTTGCGGCCGATGCGGTCGCCGACCGGTCCGCCCACGACGGTACCCACCGCGACGGCGGCCAGGAACAGGAAGAGGTACAGCTGCGCCTCGCGCACCGACAGCGCAAACTTGTCGATCAAGTAGAAGGTGAAATAGCTATTCAGGCTGGCCAGATAGAAGTACTTCGAGAACACCAGCACGCCCAGCACCCCCAACGCGCCCAGCACCTGATTGCGGGTCAGCCCGTTGCCCGCGCTCTCGCGCCGCGCACGCGGCTTGAGCAGCACGCGGTTGGCGCCATACCAGCGCCCGATCCATATCAGCACCGCAATGCCGAACAGCGCCGCCAGCGAGAACCACGCCACGCTGCCTTGCCCGTGCGGAATGATGAACAGCGCCGCCAAGAGTGGTCCCAGCGCCGATCCCACATTGCCGCCCACCTGAAAAAGCGACTGCGCCAACCCGTGCCGACCGCCCGACGCCATGCGCGCAACGCGCGACGATTCGGGATGGAACACGGACGAGCCCGTGCCCACCAGCACCGCCGCCACCAGCAGCCAGCCGAACGACGGCGCCATCGACAGCATCAACAGGCCCACTAGCGTAAAGCCCATGCCCACGGGCAGCGAGTACGGCTTGGGGTTCCGGTCGGTATAGAAACCAATGAACGGCTGCAGCAGCGACGCGGCAAGCTGGTAGACCAGCGTGATCAGCCCGATCTGCGTGAACGTGAGGCTGAACGAGTCCTTGAGCATGGGATAGATGGCGAGCAGGATCGACTGGATCATGTCGTTCATCAGATGCGCCACACTGATCGCGCCCAGCACCTTGAAAGCGGTGGAGGGATCGGAGGCGGGGGGCGTCCCCGCGGCGGGCGTTCCCGCGGCGGATGCTGCGGCGGGTGCGGCGGGTGTGGGGGGGGGGGGGGGGGGGAAGGCGATACAACACA
>DMTA01000180.1:0-961 GCA_003454835.1 Achromobacter sp.
GCGCCGGGCCATGCCCGGCGTAGCTCGCCCCCAGAAAAGCAAAATGCCCGCAGGTCCAGGACCGACGGGCATCTTCGTTGACACTTCAAACTCTGCTGGCGGAGCGGACGGGACTCGAACCCGCGACCTCCGGCGTGACAGGCCAGCATTCTAACCAGCTGAACTACCGCTCCAGTTGTGTTGCTGTTTTCCCGCGGGGCGAACCCTTGAAGAAAACAAAGCCCCCAGTCGCCCGGGGGCCTCGCATCAAAGTGGCGGAGCGGACGGGACTCGNNCAGCTGAACTACCGCTCCACACTTGAACTTTTACTGCGGTGCTGTGGTGGGTGCTGAGGGTTTCGAACCCCCGACCCTCTCCGTGTAAAGGAGACGCTCTACCGCTGAGCTAAGCACCCCAGCGAGCCGCTTAGTTTACAGCATCCTTCAGGGCCTTACCAGCCTTGAACGACGGATTCTTCGAAGCAGCGATCTTGATGGTGTCGCCGGTCTTCGGGTTGCGGCCGGTGCGGGCAGCACGGTCGCGGACCTGGAAGGTACCGAAGCCAACCAGGGTGACCGCATCGCCGTCCTTCAGCGCCTTGGTGACGGCAGCAACGACGGCATCGACAGCGCGGCTGGACTCGGCCTTGGTCAGGTCGGCGGCTTCAGCAACGGCATCGATCAATTCGGTCTTGTTCATTCTGTACAACTCCTTTGGCGGTGGGTTCCGCTTATTCGACAGGGAAGCAACCGCACGCGATGCGCGCACGGCCGCCATGTGGAAACTGTTCGCCGAAGTCAGTGATCGCCAGACTGCGATCCCTCATTCGCGGGTGCTGCTTTTATACCAGCGCCCCTACCCCCACGCAAGGTGGAAAGCCAGCAACGACGCGGGTTTCAGGCATTTCGACAGCGCGCGTCAATGCTTGACGCGCGCGTTTCCACTCGGTTTGGCCTTGCTGCGCACCGTGACGCGCTGCGCA
>DMTA01000180.1:966-2805 GCA_003454835.1 Achromobacter sp.
CCGACGGCGCGCGAACGCACCACCGACAACGCCGCCGATGCCGATTCCTTCATCACGTTGCCGAGCTGGCCGGTCAGGATCAGCTGGCCCTTGCCCGGCACCAGGGTCGATTCGATCTGCAGCAGATCGCCACCCACTTCGGTCCAGGCCAGGCCGGTGACAAGGCCAATCTCGTTGGCTTCCTCGGCGCGGCCGAAGTCGAAGCGACGCACGCCCAGGTATTTGTCCAGGTTCTTGCTGGTGACGCTGACCAGGGCCTTGGACTTCTTCGCGCCCTTCTTCGCCTTGACCGGCTGCGGGCCGGCCAGTGCGATTTCCTTTACCACCTTGCGGCAGATCTTGGCGATCTCGCGTTCCAGGTTGCGCACGCCGGATTCGCGCGTGTAGTAGCGCACGATGTCCTGGATGGCGTCGCTGCCGATTTCCAGTTCTTCCGGCTTCAGGCCATTGGCCTTGATCTGCTTCGGCGACAGGTAACGGGTGGCGATGTTGAGCTTCTCATCCTCGGTGTAGCCGGGGATGCGGATCACTTCCATGCGGTCCAGCAGCGGGCCCGGGATGTTGAGCGAGTTGGAGGTCGCCACGAACATNNTCGAGCACTTCCAGCAGCGCCGAGGACGGATCGCCACGGAAGTCCATCGACATCTTGTCGATCTCATCGAGCACGAACAGCGCGTTCTTGCTGCCGACCTTGTTGAGGTTCTGCACGATGCGGCCCGGCATCGAACCGACGTAGGTACGGCGGTGGCCACGGATCTCGGCCTCGTCGCGCACGCCGCCCAGCGACATGCGCACGAACTTGCGGTTGGTGGCCTTGGCGATGGACTGACCCAGCGAGGTCTTGCCCACGCCCGGCGGACCGACCAGGCACAGGATAGGGCCCTTCATCTGCTTCACGCGCGACTGCACCGCCAGGTATTCCAGGATGCGGTCCTTGACCTTGTCCAGGCCGTAGTGGTCGGCGTCCAGGGTGTCCTGCGCGGCCTTCAGGTCCTTGCGCACCTTGGTGCGCTTCTTCCATGGCACGCCCAGCAGCCACTCCAGGTAGTTGCGCACGACCGCCGCTTCGGCCGACATCGGCGACATCTGCTTGAGCTTGTTCAGCTCGTTGCGCGCCTTGGCTTCCACCGGCTTGGGCATGCCGGCTTCGGCGATCTTGCGGGCCAGCTCTTCCAGTTCGCCCGGCGCGTCGTCGAGGTCACCCAGTTCTTTCTGGATGGCCTTCATCTGTTCGTTGAGGTAGTACTCGCGCTGGCTCTTTTCCATCTGCGACTTCACGCGGCCGCGGATGCGCTTTTCCATCTGCTGCACGTCGATCTCGCCGTCGACCAGGCCGACCAGCATCTCCAGGCGCTCGCCCACGGCCAGCGTTTCCAGCAGGCGCTGCTTGTCGGCCAGGCGCACGCTGATGTGCGCGGCGATGGTGTCGGCCAGGCGTGCCGGCTCGTCGATGCCGGCCAGGGTCTGCAGCAGCTCCGGCGGCAGCTTGCGGTTGGTCTTGACGTACTGCTCGAACAGCGACATCAGCGAGCGGGCGATGGCCTCGATCTCGCGCGGTTCGCGCGGGTCGGCCGCGTCGATCTCCACGGCCTGGCCGTGCAGCGAGCCATCACGCTCGTCGACGTGGGTGACCTGCACGCGCGACAGGCCTTCGACCAGCACCTTGATGGTGCCGTCGGGCAGCTTCAGCAGCTGCAGCACCTGCGCCAGCGTACCGACCTGGTAGAGGTCGGCCGCCTGCGGGTCGTCGGTCTCGGCCGACTTCTGCGCCAGCAGCAGGATGCGCTTGTCTGCCTCCATTGCCTGTTCGAGCGCGTGCATGGACTTGTCACGGCCGAC
>DMTA01000182.1 GCA_003454835.1 Achromobacter sp.
CTGGTCGCGTTGCGGCATCCGCGCCTGATCGCTGCGGTGGCCATGCACTCGGGACCGGTCGTGGGCGACGCGCACAATGCGGGTAACGGCCTGAGCACCATGCGGCGCGGCAGCATCAAGCCGCTCGCGCCGCTGCTGGAATCGGTCTCGGACCCCGCCGTCTTCCAATTGGGCATGCCGGCGCTGATCCTGCATGGTCAACTCGATCCCGCCGTGGCGCCCCGCAATGCCCGGCAGCTCTTCGAACAATTCCGCGCGTTGAATGCCACCGATCCGCACGCCTTGCCGGTCGAACGCGTGTTGGGCTTGGGCACCGAAAAGGCCTACCGCCGGGTGGACGTCCTTCGGGGCCGCAAGACTGTGCTGCGACTCTGCGAAATCACGCGGCTGGAGCATGCCTGGAGCGGCGGCGATCCGTCCATCCGGTATCACGCGCGCAGCGGCCCGGACGCCTCCGCGCTGGTGTGGCGGTTCTTTCAGGGGCAGCGGCGCGCCGGATTGTCCAAGCAGCCAGAATGATGTTGTCGCTGCCACCGGCGTACGGGCGGCGCCTGGGCGGCGTAACATCGCTGCAATCCCGAAGCGTCCGGCGCGCGGTGCCCGTTGACGCCCCTTTGTTACCTCCAACTTTTACGGAAGTCGTCGATATGCCCCTGTCCATGTACCAGGCGTCCGTGCCTGTCTTCATCCGCGGCCTGAACGTGCTGGCCGCGTTGCTTGAAAAGGCCGCCGCGCACGCGCAAGCGACCGGCATCGATCCCGCGGAACTCGTCAACGCGCGCCTCGCGCCCGACATGTATCCGCTGTCGGGTCAAGTGCAGCGGGCCAGTGACGCCTCGAAGTTCGCGGCGCAGCGGCTGTCGCAAGGCGAAGCCCCGAAATTCTCCGACACCGAAAGCACGCTCGCGCAGTTGCAGCAGCGCGTCGCGGACACGATTGCCTATCTGGAAAGCGTGAAGCCCGAGCAGGTCGACGGTGCCGAAGGCCGCCGCATCACGCTGAGCTTCGGCGATTTCAAGCCCGAATTCCAAGGCGACGAGTACTTGCTGACCTTCGCACTGCCCAACTTCTATTTCCACGTGACCACCGCGTACGGCATTCTGCGCCAGGCCGGCGTGCCGATCGGCAAGCTGGATTTCCTGGGACCGTATCCGCAGTTGGCCCCTTGATCAAACGCGGCTGACGCGGCGTGGCCCGGCGCGGTCTGGACCGCGTCCGGCCGCGCGATCATTGTTTTGACGGGTCGCCGCAGCCGTCCATCGGTCCCATCTTTGCCATGTTCTGCTGGATCTCCTCGGGCGTGAGGTCCTGCATGTGTGTGGCGATGGACCAGCGGTGGCCGAACGGGTCCACCACCTGCCCGTAGCGGTCGCCCCAGAACATGTCGGCGGCGGGCATCGTGACTTGCGCGCCCGCCGCGACCGCCTGCTGGATCGAGGCGTCCGCGTCGGTCACATACAGGTGCAGCACCGCGGGCGTGCCTTTGAGCGCCTTCGGTCCCAGGCTGCCCCATTCCGGAAAATCATCCATCAGCATCAGGACCGAATCGCCGATCCGGATGGCCGCGTGCATGATCTTGCCGTTGGGGCCGGGCAGCCGCATCAGCTCCTCGGCATTGAAGGCTTTCTTGTAGAAGGCGAGGGCATCGGATGCGCCCTCGCAAATGATATGCGGCGTCAGCGTGTGCATGCCGTCGGGAATGGGCTTGGCTGCTTTGGTGGCCATGATGTGTCTCCAGGTTGATTGATTGGCTGCGGCCGGTGCGCTAGTTGCCGACCAGCGTGGCGAAGCCGCCCCAGCACATGCGCTTGACGTCGAACACGCCCTCGCAGCACATCTCCGCCAGGCGCGGGTCGGACATGACCTTGGCGTTGATGCGATTGCGCTCGTCCTTGCTGGGATACAGGATCCACGCGAAGACGACGACTTCGCCTTCGCGCGCCCCGGCTGCCGCGCTGAACGACGCGAAGCCTTCGCCGTCGATGTCGTCGGCCACGCCTTCGCGATAATCCAGCGCGCCATGTTCGCGCCAGATGCCCTCGGCGTGGGTGGCCATTTTCTTGTACGTCTCCAGGTTGGCCTTGGGTACGCACAGCAGGAAACCGTCTATGTACTTGTCCATCGATCACTCCTCACGTCCGTGTTGTTCTGGTTTGGGCCGGGACGTCCGCATCCGTTCCGGCCGCCGTCCGGATTTCTGGATCGGCAGAAGTCACTTTATCGGGATCCGCGCGGCTTTCAGATAGGCAATTGCGACAATCTTGCGGGTGGATTGCGTCAGCGTGCAGGCGTATGCTTGGCAACATGAAAAACGTCGCGTTCCTGCTGCCCAAGGGGACCAATATTGCGTCCCTGGAAACCGCGCGCCACGGCTTCATGGTGGCCAACGAATACCTGCGCGCGCATGGCCGCGAACCGCGGTTCCATGTGCGCACGCTTGCGCTGACACGCGAGGTCAGCCTAGACGATGGACGCATCACGGTGCAGGCCGACATGGTGCTGGCCGAGGCAACCGACATCCATATCTGCATTGCCCCGCCGCTTCTGGGATCGGTGTCTGACGCGGTGCTGTCCAACCGCGAGCTGATCGAATGGCTGTCGCGCCATCACCGCGAAGGCGGCGAGGTCGCCAGTCTGTGCATGGGCGCCGCGCTGCTCGCCGCGGGCGGTGTGCTCGACGGTCAGCAGGCGGTGGTGCACTGGGTGGCGCAGAACCTGTACGCCAGCCTTTTTCCCACGGTGCAATGGACCAGCGATCGCGTCGTCATGGCGGAAAACGGGGTGTATACGAGCGGCGGTGCGTTTTCTGCCGCGCATCTTGTCCTGCACCTGATCGAAAAGTACACCGACCGCGACACGGCGATCTGGTGCGCCAAGTATTTCCAGCTGGACTGGAGCCGCCAGAGCCAGCTGCCGTTTTCAGTCTTCATGGGCCAGAAGTCGCATGCGGACGACATCGTGCGGGCGGTGCAGGAATACATCGAAGGCCGCTATCAGGAAAAGATCACCGTCGAAGAACTGGCCGGCCGTCACGCGCTGGGCCGCCGCACGCTGGAGCGACGATTTCGCCAGGCGACCGGCAACAGCATCGTCGAATACGTGCAGCGCGTGCGCGTCGAAGCCGCCAAGCAGCGGCTGGAAAGCTCGCGCAAGAGCGTCGCCGAAGTCATGTACGAGGTCGGCTACAACGACACCAAGGCCTTTCGCGACATCTTCAACAAGTACTGCGGCATGTCGCCCGTGGGATATCGCGAGCGATACCAGTAGTTCGGCGGACCCGCTGCCTGAAGGCGGCCGCACGCGGGTGGATATCAAGCTTGTTGCAACGGTGTTGCTGCCGCGCACCTTATCTTCGTTGTCTTTGTGGAATCGCAAACAACACCGCGTGCAAATGTTTGCGAAATGTGTCGGGAAACCTAGACTGGGGTTTTCCCTGGGGCACCCCATGAAGCTTCGCACCCATTTCGGCAATCTCTCCATCGGCACCAAGCTGGGCCTGGGCTTTGGCGCTGTGCTGGCGCTGCTGCTGGCCCTGGCCGGCATGTCGCAATTCGAGCTGACACGCATCGGCGGCATCAATCGCGCCATCACGCAGGAAACCTGGGTGAAGGCCAACGCGATCTCGGTGGTCGACGTGACGACACGCGCCAACGCCCGCGTCAACCTGGAACTGATCGTCAACGCCGATCCGGCCGCCACGGACAAGCTGTTCCAGCAGATCGACGCCAACCGCAAACGCATCGACGATGCCCTGGCCACGCTGCGGCCCTTGATGAAGACGGCCGATGCCAGCGCCCGTTTGCGCACGCTCGAAGAGGCGCGGGGCCGCTACGTGAAGTCGTTCCAGTCGGTGGGCGCCATGCTTAAAAGCGGCGATCGCGACGGCGCCCGCCAGCGCATGTTGCAAGAGACGCTGCCCATTCTGGACAGCCTGCAGGATCACATCATCGCGCTGTCAAGACAGCAGTCCGCCGACATGGACGAGGCCGGCATCGCAAGCCAGGCGGTCATCCAGGAGGCCGAACGTCTGAACGTAGGCCTGGCGGCCCTGGCGCTGGCGCTGGGAGCGCTGCTCGCGTGGCGGGTCAGCCGGTCGATCACCCGACCGCTGGCGCGTGCGGTCAAGGCCGCTGAAACCGTGGCGGGGGGCGACCCCGGCCAGCGGATCGGAGCGGACTCCCCCGACGAAACCGGGCG
>DMTA01000181.1 GCA_003454835.1 Achromobacter sp.
CATCGAACACAACCTGGACGTGATCCGCGCGGCGGACTGGCTGATCGACCTGGGTCCGGAAGGCGGCGACGCCGGCGGTCTGGTCCTTGGCACGGGTACGCCGCAGGACCTGATGGACAACCCCAAGTCGCACACGGGCGCCGCCCTGCGCGACTACGAAGTCAGCATCCTGCCGGCCGACGCCATTGCGGGCGGCAAGGCCGACGTGATCGTCAGCACCGACGCCGACGCGCAGGAGGCCGAGCAGGCCGGCCTGACCGCGCGCATCGCCGAACCACAGGCCGAGTACGGCGCGGGCGTGGGCACGCCGCTGCAATCCTTGGTGCGTGAACGCCGCCAGGGCAGCATGGCCATCGAAATCCGCAACGCGCGCGAACACAACCTGAAGAACATCAGCGTCGAGATCCCTCACGACAAGTTCACCGTCATTACGGGCGTGTCGGGGTCGGGCAAGTCCACGCTGGCCTTCGACATCCTGTTCAACGAGGGCCAGCGCCGCTATCTGGAATCGCTGAACGCCTATGCGCGCGCCATCGTGCAGCCGGCCGGCAAGCCCGACGTGGACGCCATCTTCGGCATCCCGCCCACCGTGGCGATCGAACAGCGCACCAGCCGCGGCGGCCGCAAGTCCACCGTGGCCACGATGACGGAGATCCATCACTTCCTGCGGCTGCTGTATGTGAAGCTGGGCACGCAATACTGCCCGGACTGCAACGTGGCGGTCGAACCGCAGAACACGGACCAGATCGTGGCGCGCCTGTTGCGCGAACACAAGGGCGAGCACATCGGACTGCTGGCGCCGCTGGTCACCGCGCGCAAGGGCTATTACACGGACCTGGCCAAGTGGGCCGGCTCCAAGGGCCATTCGCATCTGCGCGTGGACGGCGAATTCATTCCCGTGGCGCCGTGGCCGCGCCTGGACCGCTACAAGGAACACACCATCGAACTGCCCGTGGCGGACGTGGTGGTGGACCCGGCCAACGAGGCCGACCTGCGCGCAGCTGTCAAGAGCGCGCTGGAAAACGGCCAGGGCGTGATGTCGGTCGTATGGCCCGTCAACAAGCTGCACGAGGCGCTGAACAGCGAATTGCAGCAGCAGCATTTCTCGGTCAAGCGCGCGTGCCCGTCCTGCGGCACCAGCTTCCCCGAACCCGATCCGCGGCTGTTCTCGTACAACTCCAAGCATGGCTGGTGCACGGGCTGCTACGGCACGGGTCTGCAATTGCAGGGCTTCGACGAAGAGCAAACCGGCGAGGAAACCGCCTGGAACGCGTGGTACGAAGGCGAAGCCAAGACCTGCACGCAGTGCGACGGCCAGCGGCTGAACCGAGTGGCGCGCGCCGTGCGCTGGCGCGACAAGTCGATTGCCGAACTGGCCTCGCTGCCGGTGTCGGACGCGCACACGTTCTTTACCGGACTGGTGGCGCGCGGCCGCGAAGGCGAGATCGCCCGCGACATCCTGGCTGAAATCCGCGGCCGTTTGAACTTCATGCAGGAAGTGGGCCTGAACTACCTGGCGCTGGACCGCGCCGCGCCCACGCTGTCCGGCGGCGAGGCGCAACGCATCCGGCTGGCCGCGCAGTTGGGCTCGAACCTGCAGGGCGTCTGCTACGTGCTGGACGAACCCACCATCGGCCTGCATCCGCGCGACAACCGCATCCTGCTGGACGCGCTGGCGCGGCTGGAAGGCAACGGCAACACGCTCGTGGTGGTCGAGCACGACGACGACACCATCCGGCGCGCGTCCCACGTCATCGACATCGGTCCTGGCGCGGGCATCCGCGGCGGCCGCGTGGTGGCGCAAGGCACGGTGCAGGACGTGATCGACGCGCCCGAATCCGTGACTGGCCGCTACCTGAAGACGCCGCTGGCGCATCCGCTGCAAGGCCGCCGTCCGGTCGAGGCCGACACGCCCATGATCGAGATCCGCGGCGCGCGCCTGCACAACCTGCGCAGCGTCGACGCGCGCATCCCGGTCGGCCGCCTGAGCGTGGTGACCGGCGTGTCCGGTTCCGGCAAGTCGACCTTGGCGCGCGAAGTGCTGCTGGACAACCTGACGCAGGCCGTCTCGCAAGGCAAGGCGCCGGGCTGGGCGGGCTGCGAAAGCATCACGGGCTGGGAAGCCATCGACCGCGTGCTGGAAGTGGACCAGACGCCTATCGGCAAGACGCCGCGTTCGTGTCCGGCGACCTACGTGGGCTTCTGGGACGACGTGCGCAAGCAGTTCGCCGACACCCGCGAGGCCCGCATGCGCGGCTGGACGGCGGCGCGCTTCTCGTTCAATACCGGCGATGGCCGTTGTCCGATCTGCGAAGGCCAGGGCATGCGCACCATCGAGATGAACTTCCTGCCCGACGTGAAGGTGCCGTGCGACGCCTGCAACGGCGCGCGCTTCAACAACGACACGCTCAGCGTGCAGATGCGCGGCAAGAACGCCGGCGAGCTGCTGTCCATGGAAGTGGACGACGCCATCGGCTACTTCGCCGCCCATCCCAAGATTCATCGTCCGCTGCAGCTGATGCAGGACGTGGGGCTGGGCTATCTGACGCTGGGCCAGCCGTCGCCGACGCTGTCGGGCGGCGAGGCGCAGCGCATCAAGCTGGTGACCGAGCTGTCCAAGGCCCGCCTGACCGACGGCCTGATCAAGACCGGCCGCGCCTCGCGCATCCCGCACACGCTGTACGTGCTGGACGAGCCCACGGTGGGCCTGTCGATGGCCGACGTCGAAAAGCTGATCCACGTGCTGCACCGCCTGGTTGAAGCCGGCAACACGGTCGTGGT
>DMTA01000245.1 GCA_003454835.1 Achromobacter sp.
GTGGACTTGCCCGCGCCATTGGTGCCGATGACGGCGTGCACCTGGCCGCGCTGCAATTGCAGCGACACGCCGTTGACCGCCGTGAGACCGCCGAAGCGGCGCGTGACCGCGGCTGCGGCAAGCAGGACATCAGACATGGCGTTCTCCCTGAATGGGCAGGCGGGGGGCAGGCGTCTTGGATGGCGCGCGTGACGGCGTGATGGCGTCCCGGCTGGCGTCGCTGCGGGTGTCGCTTCGGTTGTCGATCCGGGCCTCCTTGCCTGCGTTCTTTCCGGCATCCGCCGCACGCGCCTGCCGGCGCTCCCGCCATTGCGCCGGCAGCCCCGCCAGCCCGTTCGGCAGCAGGGCCACCAGCGCGATGATCGCGATGCCCAGCGGCAGGTGCCAATGGCGTGCGTACTCACCAAATAATTCCTGCGACTGGAACAGCTCCTGCAGCAGCACCATGGTCACCGTGCCCAGCACCGCGCCGCCCAGGCTGCCCATGCCGCCCAGGATGACCATCAGCAGCACCAGCCCGGACTGTTCCCACGCCAGCAGCTCGGGCGTGACGAAGCCGTCCTTCAACGCAAACAGAAAGCCCGCCAGCGCCGCCAGCGTGGCGCCGACGACGTACGCGGCAAGCTTGTAGGGATAGGTCGAATAGCCAGCCGCGCGCATGCGCTGTTCGTTGATGCGGATGCC
The DNA here is from genome assembly GCA_003454835.1 of Achromobacter sp. Classification (GTDB taxonomy): domain Bacteria; phylum Pseudomonadota; class Gammaproteobacteria; order Burkholderiales; family Burkholderiaceae_B; genus Achromobacter. Next base: position 685 of record DMTA01000245.1, read on the forward strand.
GGCCAGCGCCGCGCCAAACGGCGAGCGCCGCAGCAGCGCCAGAAACCCCCACGCCAGCGCCAGGCACGCCAGGACGAAGAAATAGAACGTGGTCCCATTGCTCAGATCGAACGGCATCCAGCCGCCCAGCGAGAGTTCGGGCCGGAAGTACAGATAGATCCCGTCGCTGCCGCCGCCGATCTTGGTGTCGTGAAAGACGTAATAGGCCATCTGCGAGAAGGCCAGCGTGACCATGATGAAGTACACGCCACGCGTGCGCAGCGCGAGCGCACCGGTGATCAGCGCATAGGCGGCGGCCGCGAGCAGGGCGGCTGGCAGCAGCCACCACAGCCCGGCCGCTTCCGACTCCGGCGACAGCAGCGCCGCCACATACGCGCCAATGCCGAAGAACGCGGCGTGTCCCAGGCTGACCAGCCCGGCGCCGCCGACCAGCAGTTGCAGGCTTAGCGCGAAGATGGCGTAGATCATGATCTTCACCGCGAGGCCGGTGTAGTAATCACTGCCGCTGAACGAAAAGGCGGCCAGCGCCAGCAGCGCCGCGAAGGGCAGAAGTCGGTTGAGCAGAGGCGTGCGCATGCTTGGGTCCTTTTGATGTCTCGACAGGACCTAGCCCTGTTTGAACAGCCCTTCGGGCTTGCAAAGCAGAATGAAGGCCATCAGCAGATAGACCAGCACGCCCGCCGCGGACGGGAACAGCACCTGGCCGAAGGTCTCGGCAAAACCCACCAGCATCGCGGCCAGGAAGGCGCCGCGGATCGAGCCGATGCCGCCGATCACCACCACCACGAAACAGATGATGAGCACGCCGTTGCCCATGCCGGGATACACCGACGAGACGGGCGCGGCAATGCTGCCGGCCAGCGCCGCCAACGCCACGCCGGCGGCAAACACCACGCGGTACAGCTTGTTGATGTCGATGCCCAGCGAGCTGATCATCTCGCGGTTGCTGGCGCCGGCGCGCAGCATCATGCCCAGCCGCGTGCGCGAGATGACCCAGTACAGCAGCAGCGCGACCGCAATGCCCACGGCCGAGATGAACAGCCGGTAGACGGGATAGGTCATCACGTCACCCAGCGCAATGCTGCCCTGCAGCCACGACGGCAGCGGCACGCCGTGCACGTCGTTGCCCACAAGAATGCTGCGCAGCTCCTCGAACACCAGAATCAGGCCGTAAGTCATCAGCACCTGCTGCAGGTGATTGCGCTTGTACAGGTAGCTGAAGAACGCGGCTTCCAGCAGGTAGCCCAGTAGGGCGGCGGCCAGCACGCAGACCGCCAGCGTCGTGAGAAAGCCGCCGCCCAGCCAGCGGTCCACCACCGGACCCAGCGCGAACGCCATGTACGCGCCGATCATGTAGAAACTGCCGTGGGCCAGATTGATGATGCCCATGATCCCGAAGATCAGCGTGAGTCCGCTGGCCACCAGGAACAGCAGCAAGCCGTATTGGAATGCGTTCAGGCTCTGGATGAGCAGGATGCTGATGTCCATGGGGCCTCCCTGTGGCGGACGCGGTGCGTGGCGTTACAGCTTGCAGCCGCGCGCGGGGTCGGCCAGTTTCTGAACCGCGACTTCGACGACCTTGTTCTCCAGGCCGTCGACGCGGCGCAGGTAGATGTCCTGCACCGGGTTGCCCGCCTTGGACAGCGTGAACGAGCCGCGCGGGCTGTCCACGGTTGCCGTGCGCATGGCGCTGCGGAAGGCTTCCTTCTTCGAGAAATCGCCCTTCACGGCCGTGAGGCCCGACTGCATGAGCTGCGCGGCGTCATAGCCCTGCACCGCGTAGACGTCCGGCTGCATCTTGTACGCCTTGGAATAGTCGGCGCGGAACGCGTTGTCGCGCGGCGTGTTCAGGCCGTCGGCGTAGTGCAGGGTGGTCAGCAGCCCCTGCGCGGACGCGCCCTGGGCTTGCAGCGTGCCATCCGTCAGGAAGCCCGAGCCGTACAGCGGAATCGTCTTGTCCAGGCCGGCCGCGTGATAGTCCTGCACGAACTTCACGGCGCCGCCACCGGCAAAGAAGGTGAAGACCATGTCGGGCTTGAGCGCGGCGATTTCCGTCAGCAGGGATTGGAACTCGACGTTGGGAAACGGCAGGCTCAGTTCGCGCACGACCTTGCCGCCGGCCTTCTCGAAGCCTTCCTTGAAGCCGCCGATGGCCTCATCGCCCGCCGCGTATTTCCACGTGATGGTCACGGCAGTCTTGTGACCCTTGGCGTACGCCACCGGTCCCATCGCATAGGCCGGCTGCCAGTTGGTGAACGAGGTGCGGAAGATGCCTGGGCCGCACAGCGGGCCGGTGATCGCGTTGGCCCCGGCGTTGGTCACGATCAGCGTGGTGTCGGCGTCCTTGGCCGCCTTGGCCAGCGCCATGGCCACGCCGGAGTGCACCGTGCCGATCAGCACGTCCACCTGATCGCGCTTGATGAGCCGGTTGGCGTTCTCCGCAGCCTTTGCCGGATTGGATTCGTCGTCCACCTTGAAGTATTCGATCTCGCGCCCGCCCAGCTTGCCGCCCTGCTCGGCGACGTAGAGCTTGAAGCCGTTCTCGATGGCGTTGCCCAGCGCGGCGAAGGTGCCGCTGTAGGGCAGCATGAAGCCGACCTTGAGCTTGTCGTCGGCATGCGCGCCGCTCGCGGCGATCGTCAGGGCGGCGGCCAGCGCAGCCCGGGTCAGGACGTGGTTCATGGTTTGTCTCCGTGCTTGTTATGGGCTAACGCCGGGCCAATGACGCGGCCTGGGTCAGCCGGGTTTTTCCAGTGCGCCCACAAAGCGTGCGACGGCCTGGACAACGGTGGCGGGCTGATCCCGGTGCGGCGAATGCCCACAGTCCGGTATCTCCAGCAGTTCGGTTTGCGGCGCGCGCCGGCGGATGCCGCGCACCTGCTCCAGCGTGCCGTATTCGTCGTCCATGCCCTGGATGGCCAGCACGGGACAGGTGATACGGTCCAATTCGCGTTCGATGTTCCACGCACGGAATTCGGGTTTCAGCCAGATGTCGTTCCAGCCCCAGAATGCCGAGTCGACGTCCTGGTGATGGCGGCCCAGCCGCGCGCGCAGGTCGGAATCCAGATAGGTCTGGCGCGCCTGCGCGATGCTGGCCACCGAGACATCCTCGACGTATATGTGTGGCGCTGCCGCGACCACGCCGGCGACCGCGTCCGGATACCGCGCTGCGTACAGCAACGCGATCGAGCCGCCATCGCTATGGCCGAACATCACGGGCTTGTCGCGGCGCGCGTTCACGCCCAGCGTTTCCAACAAGGCGGGCAGCACCTCGTGCGCCTCGCGGTGCATGAAATCGACGGGCCACGCTTCACGTAGCGGGCGCGGGGTGGACTGGCCATAGCCATAGCGCGAATACACCAGGCCGCGGCAGCCGGCCGCATCGCAGACCCGTTGCGGAAAATCCTTCCACATCGACACCGATCCCAGTCCCTCGTGCAGGAACACGATGAGCGGCGCATCGACGCGCTCCGGTGCGATCCACGCACATTCCAGCCGCATGTCGCGGCCGCGCGCGTGAAGGTTGGCGAAGATCTTGGCGGGTTCAGTGGCGGCGGTCATAGCGCGGCCTCTTCCAGCGCCCGCAGACGGAACCGCTGGATCTTGCCGGTGGCAGTCTTGGGCAGTTCTTCCAGAAAGTCGATCTGGCGCGGGTATTTGAACGGCGCCAGATGCTGCTTCACGTAATGCTGCAAGGCGGCGCCGGTCTGCGCGTCAGGCTCAAAGCCCGCGCGCAGCACCACGTAGGCCTTCGTCTTGACCAGACCGTCGTGGTCCGGCACGCCGATCACTGCGGCTTCCAGCACTGCCTCGTGCTGGATCAGGATGTTCTCGACTTCCACCGGCGACACGTACTGGCCGCTGACCTTGATCATGTCGTCGCTGCGGCCGGCGTAGGTGTAGTAGCCGTCGGGGTCGCAGACATACTTGTCGCCGCTTTTCAGCCAGTCGCCCAGAAAGCACTGGCGCGTCTTGTCGCGGTTGTTCCAGTACATCAGCGCGGCGCTGGGGCCCTTGATGTAGAGATCGCCGATGGCGCCCGGCGCGACCGGCGCGCCGTTGTCGTCGCGCAGTTGCACCTCGTACCCCGGCACGGGCTTGCCCGTCGTGCCGTAGCGCAACTGGCCCGAGCGGTTCGAAATGAAGATATGCAGCATCTCGGTCGAGCCGATGCCGTCGAGGATTTCACAGCCGAAGTGGCGCGTGAAGCGCTCGCCGATGTCGCGCGGCAAGGCCTCGCCGGCGGACGTGCAGACGCGCATCGCCACCTGTTCGCGGGGCGGCAGGTCGGGCGAGGCCAGCATGCTGGCGTACAGCGTCGGCACGCCATAGAACACGGTGGGACGATGCCGGACCAGGCGCTGGAACACCGCCTGCGGCGTGGGGCGCTCGGCCATCAGCACGACGGTGGCGCCGACCGACAGCGGAAAGGTCAGACCATTGCCCAGGCCGTACGCAAAGAACAGTTTCGCGGCCGAGAACGCCACGTCGTCTTCCCGGATGCCGAGCACGGGCTTGGCGTAGAGCTCGGCCGTGTGCCAGAGGTTGCCGTGGGTGTGCACCACCCCTTTGGGCTTGCCGGTGGACCCGGACGAATACAGCCAGAACGCGATCTCGTCGGACAGTGTGCGGGCGGCGGGTGCGAGCGGGGCGGCCGCCAGCAGCGATTCGAATTCATGGGCGCCGTCGGGCAGGTTTGCGCCCGGCTGCGATACGACCAGATGTTCGATGTCGGCCGGCGCCTGAGCCAGCGCCGATTGCAGCACCGGCAGCAACGCGCCCGACACGAACACGGCCCGCACGCGGCTGTGCGCAACGATGTAGGCGTAGTCGTCGGCGGTGAGCAGGGTGTTCACGGCCACCGGCACCACGCCGGCGTGCAGCGCGCCCAGAAACACCACCGGCCAGTCGGCCGTGTCCTGCATCAGAAGCAGAATCCGCTCCTCGCGGCGCAGCCCCAGATTGCGCAGCGCGCCCGCCATGCGGGCCACGCGCTCGGCCAGTTCGCCATACGTCAGCTGGCGGGTGTCGTCGATGTAGGCCAGCTTGGCGGCGCGCGGCGCGTTCAGCGCGGCCAGGTGGCTGGCGAAATTCAGTTCGGCGGGGCAGGTGTTCACGGTTGTCTCCTGATGTCCTGGTGGGCGGACGCCGTGCCTGTGGTTGTTGTTGGCGGCAGGGCGGGTGTCCGGACCGGCTGTCAGCCGGGGCGCGTGAATTCGATGGCCCCGCCGGGCAGCAGGTACAGCACCAGGGCGCGGCCCTGCGTCACAGTGGGGCGGTGCGCCGATCCCGGGCCGTAGACCAGCCAGCCGGCGCCGTGGCCGTCGAAGCGAGCGTCTTCGGTCAGCGGCATGATCATGTCGATCTCGCCGTTGGGATGCGCGTGGTGCGGACCGGCCAGATCGGTCATGTCGACGACGTCGACCGAGCAGCCGCCCAGGTCATCGGCGGGCTTGATCACCCGGCCATACTTGATGCCGCCGCCTTCGCGGTTGCACATCCAACCGTCGGCCACGCCCTGCCTACAGGTGGCAAAGATGTCCTGGAACAGCGCGCTGTCCGGACCGGCCGCGTCGTTAAGCCGGGCCTGCAGCGCCGCATCCAGCGGCTGGCCGGCCGTCAGACGCGTCACGTCGCGCATCAGGGCATGGAATTGGTCAGGCGTACTCACCAAGCGGCTCCTTTACACTGTCGGCGCTCGGCAGTCCTGTTGGACTGCTGTTTTTTTGCACCGGATCGGCTGTGGACTCGTTGGATGGAAAAATAGTGCTTCCGTTGATGTGGGTCAAGCACTATAGTGCATAAAAGAGCGGTAATCAGGGTTTTTGCGGAGTCAGTCGAACCATGAATCAAGCGCTAGACACGGCGCCCATCGAATCCCGGCGCGAGCCCTTTCTGATCGCCTTGGGCGAGCGCGTGCGCCGTCTGCGTGCCATCCGCGGCATGACGCGCAAGGGGCTGTCCCAGGCGACCGGCGTGTCCGAACGTCACTTGGCGAATCTGGAGCATGGCGTCGGCAATGCGTCGATTCTGGTGCTGCTGCAGATTGCGCGCGCCTTCAATTGCGCGCTGGCCGAACTCGTCGGCGACGTGACGACAGAATCGCCCGACTGGCTGCTGATCCGGGAATTGTTGAGCGGCCGGACTGAATCCGATTTGCAGCGCGCGCGCGAGGCGCTGACGCAGTTGTTTGGCGTAGGCGCGGGGGCACAGCGCCCGAACCGCACACAGCGGGTGGCGCTCATCGGCCTGCGCGGCGCGGGCAAGTCGACGCTGGGCCAGATGCTGGCCGACGACCTGGGCTACCCCTTTGTCGAGCTGAACCGCGAGATCGAGCGCGTGGCGGGCTGCGGCATCCTGGAGATCCACAACCTTTACGGACCGAACGCTTATCGCCGCTACGAGCGGCGCGCGCTGGAAGAGGCGGTGCAGATCTACCCGGAAATGGTCCTGGCGACGCCGGGCGGACTGGTGTCCGAACCCGCCACCTTGAACCTGCTGCTGACCCATTGCTATACAGTCTGGCTGCGCGCCACGCCTGAAGAGCACATGGGCCGCGTCATGGCGCAGGGCGACTTCCGCCCCATGTCGGGCAACAACGAAGCCATGGCTGACTTGAAGCGCATCCTGGCCGGACGGGAGGCGTTTTACGCCAAGGCCGACCTGACGTGGGTGACGAGCAATCTGGAAGTTCCGGAAAGCTTTGCCGGCCTGCGTACGCAGGTGCGCAAGGCTTGCGGGCTGCCGCTGTAGCGCTGCACCGATCCATTCGCCTGACTTTGAAGTTCACCAGGCCGCCCCCCCAGGGGCGGCTTTTGCTGTCCACAGCTGTCCGGCTGCACCTGCACTTTCTTGCATATTCCGCTTGACGCTCCAAATCGCCTGCACTAATCTGCATAATAATTCATGTGGTGCAGTATTTTTCCTGTCCGAGCACAGGGCGTATGAGGAGACACACTATGAGCAGCCCCATCAGCCGGGTCGACTTTCGAACCGATCCCGCCCAGTACCGGCATTGGCGCCTGGCCTTCGACGGTGCGGTCGCGACACTGGCCATGGACGTCGCCGAAGACGGCGGACTGCGCCCCGGCTACAAGCTCAAGCTCAATTCGTACGACCTGGGCGTCGACATCGAACTGCACGACGCCCTGCAGCGCATCCGTTTCGAACACCCGGAAGTGCGCACCGTGGTCGTCACCAGCATGAAGGACCGGATCTTCTGTTCCGGCGCCAACATCTTCATGCTGGGGTTGTCGACCCACGCCTGGAAGGTCAACTTCTGCAAGTTCACCAACGAAACCCGAAACGGCATCGAAGACTCCAGCCGCCACGGCGGCTTGAAGTTCATCGCCGCGCTGAACGGCGCGTGCGCGGGCGGCGGCTATGAACTGGCCCTGGCCTGCGACGAAATCCTGCTGATTGACGATCGCTCGTCCTCCGTGGCCCTGCCCGAAGTGCCGCTGCTGGGCGTGCTGCCCGGCACGGGCGGCCTGACCCGTGTCACCGACAAGCGCCGCGTGCGGCACGATCATGCCGACATCTTCTGCACGCTGGTCGAGGGGGTTCGCGGGCAGCGCGCCAAGGACTGGCGGCTGGTGGACGACGTGGTCAAGCCCGCCCGCTTCGAGGAAGCAGTCCGCGCCCGCGCGCTGGCGCTGGCGCAGGACAGTCACCGCCCGGCGGGCGAGCAGGGCGTGACGCTGACGCCGTTGCAACGCACCGAGACCGACACGGGCCTGTCCTATCGCTACGTCGACGTGCAGCTCGACCGCGAAAAACGTCAGGCGATCTGGACGGTTCGCGCGCCGCAAGGTGCCGTCGAAACGGAACTGCAGGACATCGTCGCTGCGGGCGCCGCGTGGTGGCCGCTGCAGATGGCGCGCGAACTGGACGACGCCATCCTGTCGATGCGCACGAATGAGCTGGACATCGGCACCTGGATCCTGAAGACCGAGGGCGACGCCGCGGCGGTGCTGGCGGCCGATGCCGCGCTGGAGCGGCACGCGGACCACTGGTTCGTACGCGAGACCGCCGGCATGCTGCGCCGTACGCTGGCCCGGCTGGACGTGACGTCGCGCAGTCTGTTCGCGCTGATCGAACCGGGTTCGTGTTTTGCCGGCACGCTGCTGGAACTGGCGCTGGCCGCCGACCGCAGCTACATGCTGGACGTGGGGGGCGACGAGGCCGTCGAAGCCGCGCCGCCGCAGATCGTGGTGGGCGAGCGCAACTTCGGCGCCTACCCCATGGTGAACGGCCAGAGCCGCCTGCAACGGCGCTTCTACGG
>DMTA01000343.1 GCA_003454835.1 Achromobacter sp.
CATCCGCCGCGAGAAGGCCACTTCCAACATCTGCACGGCGCAAGTGCTGCTGGCCGTGATGGCCGGCATGTACGCGGTGTGGCACGGCCCGGCCGGCATCCGCCGCATCGCCGAGCGCGTGCAGCGCGCCACCGCCATCCTGCGCGCCGAGCTCATCAAGCTGGACGTCAAGGTCGCCAACGACACGTTCTTCGACACGCTGCTGCTGGAAACCGGCGCTGCGACGCCCGCGATCCTGACGGCGGCCGACTGCGCGAACATCAACCTGCGCCGCGTCGACGGCGCCCGCCTGGCTGTCTCGCTGGACGAGACCGTCACCGTGGCCGACCTGCAAGCGCTGGTCAACGTTTTCGCCGCGGGCCTTGAGCGCGATGACGTCGAACTGGACATCGACACGCTGGACGCCGCGGCCCCCAGCGGCATTCCGGCCTCGGTTGCCCGCGAAAGCGCGATCCTGAAGCACCCCATCTTCTCCAGCATCCAGTCCGAAACCGACATGCTGCGCTACCTGCGCAAGCTGGCCGACNNGGGCTCGTGCACCATGAAGCTGAACGCCACGGCCGAGATGATCCCCATCACCTGGCCCGAATTCGCGCTGATCCACCCGTTCGCGCCCGCCTCGCAAAGCCAGGGCTACGTCGAGCTGATCGACCGCCTGTCCGCCGCGCTGTGCGAAATCACCGGCTACGACAACATCAGCCTGCAGCCCAACTCAGGCGCGCAGGGCGAATACGCGGGCCTGCTCGCCATCCGTGGCTACCACCAGGCCAACGGCCAGCACCAGCGCAACATCTGCCTGATCCCGTCGTCGGCCCACGGCACCAACCCCGCCTCGGCGCAGCTCGCCGGCATGGACGTGGTGGTGGTGGCGTCGGACGCCAACGGCAACGTGGACCTCGCGGACCTGCGCGCCAAGATCGAACAGGTCGGCGACAAGCTGGCCGCGCTGATGATCACGTACCCGTCGACGCACGGCGTGTTTGAAGAAGCCGTCACCGAAATCTGCGATCTGGTCCACCAGGCCGGCGGCCAGGTGTACCTGGACGGCGCCAACATGAACGCCATGGTCGGCGTGGCCAAGCCCGGCAAGTTCGGCTCGGACGTGTCCCACCTGAACCTGCACAAGACGTTCTGCATCCCGCACGGTGGTGGCGGACCCGGCGTCGGTCCCGTGGCGGTGCGCTCGCACCTGGCGCCCTATCTGCCGGGCGTGGTGAACGAGCAGGGCAAGCTGCCCGGCGAGGCCAAGGTCGGCCCGGTCTCGGCCGCCCCGTTCGGCTCGGCCGGCATCCTGCCGATTCCGTTCGTGTACATCGCGCTGATGGGCGCCGACGGCCTGCGCCGCGCCACCGAAGTCGCCATCCTGAACGCCAACTACATCGCGACCCGTCTGCGCGGCCACTACGAGGTCCTGTACGCGGGCCGCAATGGCCGCGTGGCGCACGAGTGCATTCTGGACGTTCGCCCGCTCAAGGAAACCAGCGGCATCAGCGCCGAAGACATCGCCAAGCGCCTGATGGACTACGGCTTCCACGCCCCCACCATGAGCTTCCCGGTCGCCGGCACGCTGATGGTCGAGCCGACGGAATCCGAAGGCGTGGCCGAACTGGACCGCTTCATCGACGCGATGATCGCCATCCGCGAAGAAATCGCCCAGGTTGAACGCGGCGAACGCGACCGTGACGACAACGTTCTGAAGAATGCGCCGCACACCGCGCAGATGCTGCTGGCCGAGGAATGGCTGCACGACTACCCGCGCCAGCAGGCCGCCTACCCGGTCGAAACGCTGCGCGACGCCAAGTATTGGCCGCCGGTCGCCCGCGTGGACAACGCCTACGGCGATCGTAATCTGGTCTGCGCCTGCCTTCCGATCGAAGCGTACGCGTAAGCGATTGGAAGGTGTCTCGGTTGGAAGGTATCTGACACCCTAGGGAGATGTGCTTCAGCCTGTCGCAGCGTCTCCATGGGTGTCAGCCACCTTGGCAGCAACAAAAAAAGCCCCCGACCTTCGCAGGCGGGGGCTTTTGCTTGGGGCCAGGCCTTGGATCAAGGCCGGTCGTTCAGCTTATTTGGCGGGCGCCTTCGCCGCGGCGCCGAAGTCTTCGGCGATGCTGATGAAGGTGTTGAGCAGGATCTGCATGTTGTCCTTGCCCAGGCCGCCTTCGGCGTTCATGTCCATCTGCAGCACGGCCTGGTTCTTGTCATCCAGGTAGGCGCGGCTCCAGCGGTATTCCTGGTTCCAGGCATTGATGGCCTTGAGCGTCATCGGCTTCTTGGTGGCGTACGTGGCGGTCGCGACCAGGTCCAGGCACTTTTCCGTGAAGTCGTTGCACAGGAACTCCAGGCGCAGGTCCGTGGCGCCGGTGGTGCCCGGGTTCAGGACCAGCACGGGGCCGTCGGTGCCGTCGCTGCGGGTCACGGTGTAGCCCATGTCGTCCAGCATGCTGGCGACGTCTTCCAGGTTGAAGTCCTGCATGACGCCCGCGACCGGCGCGGCGGCGGCGGGTTCGGCGTCGGGATCCATGCCGATGCCGGACAGCTCGTCGTCATCGTCCATCGCGTCCATGCCGGTGGCGCCCAGCAGGCCGCTGAACAGTTCCTCGGCGGGAATCTTCTGGCCGTTCAGGTCGCCCATGCCGTCGGCAAAGGTGAACTTGCCGACGATGTTGTCGCCGTCGTTCTTGCCGACGTTCATCATTTCGGCCATGCCGGCCATCTGGCGGATGCTCTCGTCGGCGTCGGCCGCGGCCTTCTCGGCGGTCAGGCCTTCCTTCTTCATGGCGTACTGCACCATCAGGTCCTGCACCATCGGCTTGGAGATCACCAGCGAGGCGTCGATCTTCTTGATCGCCTGCACCGCGATTTCCTGCGGGGTCAGATCCTTGGCGTTGGCCGGATTGGCCAGGTCCAGCGTGAAGGTCAGCTTGCTTTCGCCTTTGGCCGTCTTCCAGCTCAGCGGATCGATGCTGAACGACGGATTGCCCGCCAGCAGCTTGCCGGCGTTGTCCAGCAGGACGTCGAACTGCTCGTCCTTCAGGCCTTCGTCGCTGGCGCCCAGCATGTACTGCCGCATGAGCTGGTTGTACGTGTCCGAGAGCTGCTTGACGGCCTGGCCGTCCAGCCGGGCCAGCTTGATCACGGCCTGGCCGTTGCCCAGCACCACGTCGTTCACGGTCAGGTCGCCCGTCTGGTACGCGGCCTGCACGTTGATGGCCTTGTCGTCTTCGGACAGCTTCACGCCGTAGCTGAAGTTGTCCAGCCCGACCTTCATGTCGTCGGTGGGACGCAACACGTCCACGCGCTTGATCTTCAGGTCCGAATTGCCCATCGAGATGCCGAACTTGCCCATGCGGCTGTCGACGTCCATGGTCAGGCCGGCGATGGTCATCTTGACGGGGTCGTGGCTCTTGCTGCCGTCCACCAACAGCTTGTCCATCACGCCGTGCGCGGTGACGGCCTGCGTGGCGCGGTCGAAGGTGCCTTCCATCCGCATGCCGCTGAAGTCGAGCGCAGTGCCCTCATGCGTGATGACGACCGGCGCGATCGCGGCGCTGGATGTGGCGTTGCCGCTGTAGCTGACGATGGCGTCGCCCATCAGCGGCGAGACGTCCTTGGTCAACTCGAAGACGGGCTTGATGTTGTCCGTCTTGGCGATCTCGGTGTGGATGAACGCGAGCTTGGGCGCAATGGCGCCGCGCGACAGGGCGCTCTTGGGGAAGGGGCCGTGCTCGATGTTCGCGTCGAACTCGATCATGCCGGCGGGCAGGTCGTCCAGCCCCTTGTCGTTCTTGACGAGCGACACGCCATAGCGCGCCTGCGTCGAGAACAGGCCGCGCTCGTACTTGAGCTGATCGATGCGCAGGCCGAACAGCGGCGTGATCTTGGCGAGCTTTTCGTTGGCCTGCGCGAGGTGGCGCTGCGCGTCTTCTTCGATGCGCTTGCCGGTGTACCACGTGGCCCCGACCCAGCTTCCCGCTCCCACTATGACCACGCCCAGGGTGATCGCTACGCTCTTTTTCATCGTTCTGCTTATATCGTTGATTGTCGAGTCATATCCGGCAGCGGCTTATGGCGCCACGCCCGTCTGTGCGAGCGGAACCGTCCGGGATACACGTATTCATCGGCCTGTCAGGCCCGCGGCGGAGTATACCGAGACGCGTGTCCAGCCGGACGCGCGCGCAGTTACCGAAGATTTCAAAATGAAAGCCGGCGCTCGAGGCGCCGGCTTTTGTCGACAAAACGCCTGGTCTCAAAGCGGATCAAGCGGATAGATCGGTCGCCGCACGTGCTTGAACTCGACCTGGCTGTAGTCGGACGTCGTAACGCCTACGCCCGTGCATTCGATGATCTCGGTCGCCATGTCCGAGAAGCCCGCGCGCCAGTGGATGCGGCTTTTCAGAACGACATACCGCTTTTGCAGCGGATCGATGCCCGCCGACAGCAGGCAGTTGATGTCGAAGGGTTCCTGGTGGCGCGAAACGACCACGATCTCCACGCGGCCCGTGTCGATGACCACTGTCAGGCCAGTGTCGTTGCGCACGCCGCGATACATCGGGCCGCGGTTCAGGTAGACGCCGTCGAACACCAGCTTGACGCGGCCGGTGACTTCAAGCGGTTCGCTGGGCTGCTTGATCGCCGGCATGGGCAGCTTGCCGCCCAGCTTGATCGTGATGGTGTTGCCCACCCCCGCAGCGGCGGCTTCCTTCGCGGCCTGCGGGTCGCAGATCGCGTAGAAGACGACGTTGTCCAGTTCCTGGCGCAGCACTTCGGCCAGGACGGCGGTCGTGTCCATCGTGCCGCCCGAGCCCGTGTTGTCGTAGTGGTCCAGCAGCACGACCGGGCCTTGTTCGATCGCCTTGGCGCGCGCGATGGTGGGCGCCAGCGGTTCCGAATGAAACACCCAGTCGGCGCGGCCCTGCCAAGCGCGGTCCAGCAGTTCGTCGCGATGCTGTTCGGCGGCGGCCAGGTTGCCGTCAGTACAGACGACGGCGCTCAGGCCGGCCTCGCGAATGTCCGCATGGGGAAAGCCCACGAAGACGGACGCCGCCAGCACGCCGCTGGCCTCAAGTTCCTTGCATCGTTCCTGCAGCGGCTTGTTGGGCGCGGCGTGCGTGCCCTGGCACATGATGTGCGGCAGCATGGGCTTGTTGGCCCACGTCATCACCGGCTTGATCTCGCCCTTGAGCGTGCGGACGATGACGTTCGCGGCGCGCACGCCCGCATCGCGGATGTCCACGTGCGGATAGGTGTGAAAGCCGCTGATCACGGTGGCATTGCGCACGATGTCGTCGTAGATGTTGGCGTGCATGTCCAGCGTCACGGCGACGGGCGTCTTGGGATCGATCTCGCGCAGGCGGCGCAGCAGGTCGCCCTCGGCGTCTTCCACGCCTTCGGCAACCATTGCGCCGTGCAGGTCCAGCAGGATGGCGTCGAAGCCCCCGCGCTTGACCTCGTCCAGGATCAGCGTGCACAGGCGTTCATGCGTCTGCGCGCTGGTGGGGCCGCTGGGCCAGGACTCGGCCGCGACCGGCAGCACGATTTCCGCGCCCTCGCGGCGGGCGACCTCGATGTAGCCGCCCAGGCCGCTGTCGGTGTTTTCGTAAGCCTTGATGGCGCGGTCGCCAGCCAGGATCTCGGGGCTGCCGCGAAAGAAGCGTTCAAGTGGGGTGGGCACGGGCGAAAACGTGTTCGTCTCGTGCTTGATCATTGCCAGAAGCCAACGCATGGGGAAATCCTGTGGGTTGCCGTGGAAAGTCAGTGTGCTGCGGGCGGTTGGGGCCAGGGGCGCTGCGCGGGGCGCATCCGTTCCCAGGCACGCGCCACGCGCAGCACGCCCAGATCGTCAAAGCGCGCGCCCGCGATCTGCAGGCCGATGGGCAGGCCCGCCTTCGTGTAGCCGCAATTGACCGAGGCCGCGGGCTGCTCGCTCATGTTGAAGGGCAGCGTGAACCCGATGTGGTGCATCGTGGTGGCGACCTCGTTGGTGGGCGAGGGCCATTCGGCGTTGTAGGCCACCACCGGCGCCACCGGCGACAGCACGTAGTCGTACGGCGCGCAGGCCGCGACGGTGCGCGCCCGCACGTTCAGCGTTTCGTAGTAGCTGCGGAAGACGTCCTCGCCGCTATGCCCGCCGCCGCTTTCGGCCCAGGCGCGGATGAACGGCAGAATCTTGGCACGGCGTTCCTCGGACAGCGCGCCCAGGTCGATGGCCGAGCGGGCGCGCCAGAAGCGGTCCACGCCGTCGAGCATGGCGGGCGTCA
>DMTA01000350.1 GCA_003454835.1 Achromobacter sp.
CAGCGTGCGCAGGGTCAGCGTTGCGCCGGCGCGGCCGCGGAATTCGCTTTTGACCACCGCACGCACGGCGCCGTTGGACGCGCGGTCGATGATGTCGGCGGCGGGGCTCAACACGCCGTCCGCGAACACGCCGACAGCAAGGGCCGCGGTTTTGACCTGGTGCAGGGAAGCAGTGGTCTGTGTGCTAAATTCCATGAGGGTTTCCCGTGTGCGTCTGTGTATGATGCGGTCGATTATCCCGCATATTCTCCCATGTCTCTATTCAAACGCTCTGTCGTCAGCGAGATCACCAGTCACGCTGGCGTTGTCTTTTCCACGTTGCTCGTCGTGTGGCTCAGCGTGCTTCTCGTGCGCCTGCTCGGCGAAGCTGCAGGAGGCAACATCGGAGCGGACGTGGTCGTGGTGCTTGCCGCGCTGTCGACCATCACTGCGCTGCCGACCATTCTGGCGGTCTCGATCTTCATCGCCGTGCTGACCACGGTCACGCGCAACTACCGCGAATCCGAAATGGTGGTGTGGTTTGCCAGCGGACTGTCGCTGGCGGATTGGCTCAAGCCTGTGCTGCGCGTGGCGGTCCCCGTCGCAATTGCCGTGGCCGGTCTGACGCTGGTGGCGTCGCCCTGGGCCTACCGCCAGATCGGCGAATACCACGAACGCTTCGAACAGCGCTCCGACCTGTCCAAGGTCACGGCCGGCCAGTTCGCCGAGTCGTCCGGCGGCAACCGTGTGTTCTTTGCCGAAGACCCGGTCAATCCCAGCGACGAACTCGGCAACGTGTTCGCGCGCGAGACCGGCCCGGAATGGCTCAGCGTGCTGACCGCAAGCAGCGCGCACAGCGAGACGCTGCCCAACGGCGACCGCTTTCTGGTGCTGGGCGAGGGACACCGCTACGACCTGAAGCCGGGCACGCCCGAGCTTCGCCTGGTGCATTTTGAAAAATACGGCCTGCGTCTCGAAAGCAAGTCGGGCGGCGATCCGGTGGCCGAGGCCCGCGCGGCGGCGGAGCGTTCCTCGAAGGCGCGCAGCACGCCGCAACTGGTTGAAGACAACACCAACAGCAGTTGGTCACAGGTCATGTGGCGGATCTCGCTGCCGCTCGCCGCGCTGAATCTTGCGCTGCTGGCCATTCCGCTGGGCGCGGTGAATCCGCGGCTGGGGCGTTCGGGCGATCTGCTCATCGCCGGTCTGGTCGGCCTGCTCTATATGAATATGATCAACCTGTCGCGCGCCTGGATCTCCAACGGCAAACTCAGCTTTGGCCTGGGCGTGTGGCTGATCCACGGCGCCGTCGCCCTGCTGACCGCGTTCCTCCTGATGCGCCGCCTGCGCGTCAAGGCGCCGAAGAACAGCTCGTAGCGTTGCACTGCCCCGCCAGCGGGCGGCCGCAACCGTATCGCGCAGAATCGCGGCCGCGCGTGTCGCCCGAGCGTGTGCTCAGGGCAGATACTTCATTGTTCCACGCCGGCCTGCCAACAGGTCGGCGTTTTTCAATACCGACTTTCGGATGAACTCCCACAGCACCGTCACACGCTTGAGCTTGCGCAGGTCTTCGTGGCAGTACATCCAGAACGAGCGCGTGATGGCGATCTCATCCTGCAGCACGGGTTTGAGCCGCGGATCCTGGGCCGCGATGAAGCACGGCAGGATGGCGAGCGACTGACCCTGCAGCGCCGCGTGGTACTGGGCCACGACGCTCGTGCTGCGCAACACCACCTTGCTTGCCGGCAGCACGTCTTCCAGATAGCGCAGGCGCTCGCTGAAAAGCAGCTCGTCCACATAACCGATGAACGTGTGATCTGCCAGGTCCTCGCGGCGGGTGATCGGTGCATGGCTAGCGAGATAGCCGGGCGTGCCGTACAGCCGCAGCGTGTAGTCGCACAGCTTGCTGCACACATACGGTCCGCGCTGCGGGCGCTCGATGGTGATGGCCAGGTCGGCTTCGCGCTTGGACAGGCTGACAAAGCGCGGCACTGGCAGGATGTCGAGCGTGATGTGCGGATAGCGCCGCTGGAAGTCCGCGGCAAGCGGGGTCAGCACATAACTGCCGAAACCCTCGGTGGCGCCTATGCGCAAATGACCCGATAGCGCCTGCCCGATGCCGGACAGATTTTCGCGCGCGGTGTGCACGACGCTTTCCATCTGTTCGGCGTGGACGAACAGGCGCTGGCCGTCGTCGGTCAGCACGAAGCCCGCGCTGCGGGACTTCTCGAAGAGCAGGGTGTCCAATTCCGTTTCCAGCGCCCGGATGCGGCGCGATACGGTGGTGTGTTCCACACCCAGCTTGCGCGCCGCCGCACTGACGCGCTGCGTGCGCGCCACTTCCAGGAAATACCGCAGGCTGTCCCAATCAAGCAAGATCCATCGCTCCAAGGCCCCGGCAGCACGCTGCCAGGCGGCTTTTTTTGTGTGTGCATGAATGCACAAGGAATGTGCATTTCTGGTGTTGCTTGTTGATTTTCACACATCTACACTGGATCGGCTGGCCTTGGGCTATGCCCTGGGACCGCAGGCCGCGAAGACGGCGCCACAACGCTAATACTCAGCGCATAAAAACTCAGGAGACAAATCCATGAAATTGCACGCACGCGGACTCGCCGCAGGCTTGTGTCTGGGCGCCGGTTTGCTTGGGCAGGCCCATGCGGCGGATAAGCCGCCAGTGAAGATCGGCATTCTGACGGATATGTCCGGCACCTATGCCGGCATGGGGGGCGCAGGTTCGGTTGCGGCGGCGCAGTTGGCCATCGACGACTGCCTTGCGGCAGAGTGCAAGGGCATGAAGATCGATCTGGTGTCCGCGGACAACCAGAACAAGGCCGACGTCGGCGCCGCGCGCGCCCGCGAATGGTTCGACCGCGACGGCGTCACCGCCATCGCCGACCTCACCAATTCCGCCGTCGCGCTGGCCGTGCAGGGCATCGCCCGCGAAAAGAACAAGGTGGTGATGTTCTCCGGTCCGGCCACGACGGCGCTGACCAACAAGGAATGCTCGCCAGTCGGCTTTCACTGGATGTTCGACACCTACTCGCAGTCGGCGGGCGGCGCCAAGGCGACCGTGCGCGAGGGCGGCAAGTCCTGGTTCTTCATCACCGTCGATTACGCATTCGGGCATTCGCTGGAAGCCGACACGGCCAAGGCGGTGAAGGCGCTGGGCGGCACGGTGGCTGGCAGCGTGCGGCATCCGTTGAACGCGCCCGACTTCGCGTCCTATCTCTTGCAGGCGCAAAGCTCCAAGGCGCAGGTGGTGGCGCTGGCCAATGGCGGCCAGGACACCGTCAACGCCGTCAAGCAGGCGCGCGAGTTCGGCATCGTGGCAGGTGGCCAGCGGCTGGTTTCGCTGCTGATCTTCCTGTCCGACCTGCGTGCGCTTGGCCTGGAGAACGCGCAGGGCTTGTCCTACGTGGACGGTTTTTATTGGGACTACGACGACGCGACGCGCGAATGGTCCGGGCGTTTCGAAAAGGCCTTCCGCGGCCTGAAGCCCACCATGACGCAGGCCGGCGTGTATTCCAGCGTGTTGCATTACCTGCGCGCCGTGGCCGCCGCCAACAGCACGGATGGCAAGGTCGTGGCCGACAAAATGCGCGAGATTCCCATCAAGGATCCGATCATGCGTAACGCGTCGATCCGCCCGGACGGCCGCGTGATCCACGATATGTACCTGTACGAAGTCAAGAAGCCCGCGGACTCCAAGGGCGGCTGGGACTATTCGAAGCTGGTGGCCACCATCCCGGCGGCCGAAGCCTTCCAGCCCCTGGCCGATTCGACCTGCCCGCTGGTGAAGAAATAATCCGAGGCCCGCGGACGCTTGTGCCGCGGGCGCGGCTCGATCCAAGAACGCGGACGACCATCCGCATCGACTACGCAGTGTGAGGAGCATCAAAATGAGTGAAGTCCCGCGCGTTCCGCTACTGATCGGCGGCAAGCTTGTGCAGTCCAAAACCACCGAATGGCGAGACGTGATCAACCCCGCCACCCAGGAGGTCGTCGCCAAGGTGCCCTTCGCCACGCGCGAAGAACTGGACCTGGCCGTCTCCAACGCCAAAGAGGCTTTCAAGACCTGGCGCAACACCGGGCAGGGCGCTCGCATGCGCGTCATGCTCAAGTTCCAGGAGCTGCTGCGCGCCAATACCGGCAAGCTGGCCGAGATGATCACCCGCGAACACGGCAAGACGCTGCCGGACGCCGAGGGTGAAGTCGGCCGCGGTCTGGAAGTGGTCGAGCACGCCTGCTCGATCGCCAACCTGCAACTGGGCGAATACGCGGAAAACGCCGCGACCGGCATCGACGTCTACACACTGATCCAACCGCTGGGCGTGTGCGCGGGCATCACCGCGTTCAACTTCCCGGTGATGCTGCCGTGCTTCATGTTCCCCATCGCCGTGGCTTGCGGCAACACGTTCGTGCTGAAGCCGTCCGAGCAGGATCCGACCTCCTCGCTGTTCCTGGCGGAACTGGCGCTGGAAGCCGGCTTGCCGCCGGGCGTGCTGAACGTGGTTCACGGCGGTCCCGAGACGGCCAATGGCCTGTGCGAGCACCCTGACATCAAGGCGGTGTCGTTCATCGGCTCGACCCGCGTAGGCACCGAGATCTACAACCGCGCATCGGCCGCAGGCAAGCGCTGCCAGTCGATGATGGGCGCCAAGAACCACTGCGTGGTTCTGCCTGACGCCGATCCGGAAGTCGCGCTGAACCAGCTGCTGGGCGCCGCCTTCGGCGCGGCCGGCCAGCGCTGCATGGCGTCGTCGGTGGCCGTGCTGGTGGGCGAGGCCCGCAACTGGCTGCCCGATTTCGTCGAGCGCGCCAAGAAACTCAAGGTCAACGCCGGCACGGATCGCCAAGCCGATCTTGGTCCGCTGGTGTCGCCCAATGCCAAGAAGCGCGTGGAAAGCCTGATCCAGAAGGGGGTGGACGAAGGCGCCAAGCTGCTGCTCGATGGCCGCAACCTGAAGGTGTCCGGTTTCGAGGAAGGCAACTTCGTGGGGCCGACCGTGTTTGATGGAGTCGCCGAGAACATGACGATCTACACCGAAGAGATCTTCGGGCCGGTCCTGTGCTGCGTCGGCGTCGAGACGCTGGAAGATGCAGTGGCGTTCATCAACCGCAACCCCAACGGGAACGGCGTCGCCCTGTTCACGCAGGATGGGGGCGCTGCCCGCTACTTCCAGAACAACATCGACGTGGGCCAAGTCGGCATCAACGTGCCGATTCCGGTGCCGGTGGCGTGGTTCAGCTTCACGGGTTCGCGTGGTTCCAAGCTGGGCGACCTGGGCCCCAACGGCAAGCAGGCGGTGCAGTTCTGGACGCAGACCAAGACCGTCACCGCACGCTGGTCTGCGCACGCCAAGACCGTCAACACCACGATCTCGATGCGCTAAAAGAGGGGACGCCTTGCTCCTAAGCTTATACAAATAATTCATATAGCAAGGCGTTCTTATTACTTATAATTGGCCCGTCTATCAGGGGCCAATTAATGAACCTCCAGCAATTTCGTTTCGTGCGTGAAACCATCCGGCGCGACTTCAACCTGACCGAAGCCGCCCGGATGCTCTACACGTCGCAACCCGGCGTGTCCAAGGCCATCATCGAGTTCGAGGACGAGCTGGGCATCAAGATCTTCGAACGCCATGGGAAGCGCATCAAGGGGCTGACCAAACCCGGCCTGGCCGTTTCGCAGGTGATCGACCGCATCATGCGCGAAGTCGACAACCTGAAGAAAGTCAGCGACGAATTCGCGCGCCGCGATGAAGGCGGCCTGGTCATTGCCTGCACCCACACGCAGGCGCGCTATCTGCTGCCCCGCGTGATTCCTGCCTTCCGTAAGCAATTCCCCAAGGTCCACCTGTCGCTGGCCGAGGGCAGCCCCGCCCAACTGGCCGAAATGGTCCTGCATGAACAGGCGGATCTGGCGCTGGCCACCGAATCGCTGGCGCTGACGCCGGGCCTGGCAACCTTGCCGGTCTATGCATGGGAACACACCGTGGTGGTGCGTCCCGACCATCCGCTGGCCGAACTGACCTCCAGCGCCGCCAAGCGCCTGTCGCTGGCGCAACTGGCCGAATACCCCATCGTGACCTACGACCGCGCCTTCACCGGCCGCAGCACGATCGACGAGATCTTCGCCAACCAGGGCATCCATCCGGACATCGTGCTTGAAGCCATCGACGCCGACGTGATCAAGACGTATGTGGACGTGGGTCTGGGCATCGGCATCATCGCAGGCGTCGCCTATGACCCGCGCCGCGATTCCAATCTGGTCGGCCTGCCGGTGGGGCACCTGTTCGGCACGCATACCACCCGCGTGGGCGTGAAGGCGGGCGTGTTCCTGCGCGATTACGTCTACACCTTCCTGGAAATGCTGGCGCCATCACTGACCCGGGCAGTGGTGACCGATGCGGTGCAGGGGGCGCCGAAATAGCCTCTCTGCCGACTCCCGGCTCCTGCCTCGACAACACGCGACGTCCTCACGACGTCGCGTTTTTTTTGCCCGATGAGCCTGTGGAAAGCGTGAGACGGCTATCCCTTTCCATAAGCTCATAAAAATAATTAAATAAGAACAGATCTCATTTGAGTTGACGAAAAAATAGGAATCATTATCATTACATCCAGGCTCAACGACCCAGTGAGGTAAATCATGACGGCAGGACTTAGTGCAGTAGTAGTGGGCGCCGACCGCCTCGGCAATATTCCCGATCTGCTCAAGGGACACAACATCTCGATCACGCACCACATCAGCGGGCGCGATCCCTCGCATCAGAAGAAGACCCTGCAACTGCCTTCTGGCACGCAGTTGGTCATCCTGCTTACCGATTTCCTTGGCCACAACGTCATGAAGACGTTCCGCAACGCCGCGCAGCGCGGCGGCATCCGGGTCGTTGCTTGTCGCCGTTCCGTGTGCAGCATGCAGCAGGCCCTGCAGCAGTGCGGCCTGTGCCCGCGCGCCGGTACTGTTCATTGATGGGACGCGTCTTGCCGCGCATCCACGACAAACTGGGGAGGCCGATACGGCCTGCGGTCTGAACACCGCGAAGAGAACAAACAAAAACGCCGCCGGACAAAAGTCGGGCGGCGTTTTGCATTTTGGACGATGGCGGCGGGTGGGCCTGCGTGCGACTATGCTGCCTTGAGTCTGGACAGGGCGGGGCGGTCAGTTGGCCGCGCGGGCCGATGCCATCAGGGTGTTGTCGAGGCGGCGGGCGCCGTTGTAGCGCTTGGACCAGTAGGCCATGGTCATCTTTTCGACACGTACCACGCCGCCGGCGCTGGGAGAATGCACGAAGCGGTCGTCGCCCAGGTAGATGCCGACGTGCGAATAGCGGCGGCCCATGGTGTTGAAGAAGACGAGGTCGCCGGCCTGCAGTTCGTTCTTGGCGACGGCCACGCCTTGCTGCGCGATTTCGGCGGCGTTGCGGGGGAGCTTGAGGCCCAGGCCACGTTCGGCCGAATAAGCAACGAGGCCGCTGCAGTCAAAGCCGGTATCGGGGGAACTGCCGCCGAAGCGGTAGCGGATGCCCAGGTGATTCAGGGCTTCGCTGACCATGGCGTTGTCGGTGCCGACACCCGAATGGGTGCGCTGGCGTTCACGTTTGAATTTCTGGACCACCAGCATGCCGATGGGGTCATCGGCGGTGGCAACCCATTCCATCTCGTAGGGATCGATCTCGGACGTATGGGCGGTTGACTTTTGGCTAGTACCTGCACAACCCGCCAGACCCGCGAAGCAAGCAACCAACGCGAGCATGCGCAGACCGCGCTTTGCAAGGCCAGAGGTTGAATTGAATCGCGCGGGTATGGAGTGTCGATGCATTCGCCTGGGGATGATTCACTGAACACAGCAAAAACCGCGCATTAGCCGCGGTTGGGGCCGAGATGTCAGCAAATTCAACAATTATGTGCAACTTCGCGGGGATTCTACCAAACTTTTAGTGCCGCTTCGTTACGTATCGGCCCTAAATATCCATGCAGCGTGGACATCTGGAAGAATTTTTTGACGTGCGGCAAGCCTCGTGCAAGATTTGCCTACCAGAATGACCGAAATGATTAGACAAAAAATCAATCAGCCGTAAGGCCTATGAACAATACCAGGAGACAGACATGCAAAGAACCCGGGATTTCCACTATCGCTCGGTGAATGACCGCGACGCGTTCTGGCGCGAAGAGGCCACGCGCATTCACTGGGAAACGCCTTTTGACAATGTGCTGGATTTCTCGCGTCCGCCCTTTGCGAAGTGGTTCGTGGGCGGGCGCACCAACCTTTGCTACAACGCGGTGGACCGCTGGCTGCCCACGCAGGCCGACAAGCCGGCGCTGATCTGGGTCTCCACCGAGGTGGACCGCGAGCAGGTCTACACGCGGCAGGATGTCTTCGAGGAAGTGAACGCCGCCGCCGCCATGCTGCGCGAGCTGGGGGTGGGACGCGGCGACCGGGTGCTGCTTTACATGCCGATGGTGCCGGAAGCCGTGTTCACCATGCTTGCCTGCGCGCGTATCGGCGCGGTGCATTCGGTGGTGTTCGGCGGGTTTGCGTCCGTGAACCTCGCGCAGCGCATCGACGATGCCGCGCCCAAGGTGGTGGTGTGCACGGACGGCGGTTCGAGGGCCGGCAAGGTCGTGCCGTACAAGCCGCTCCTGGACCGCGCCTTGAGCCTGGCCAAGTCGCCGCCCGCGGCGGTGGTGGTGTTCGACCGTGGGCTGGCGCCGTTCGAGCCGGTGGCCGGACGCGATCTGGACTACGGCACGCTGCGCGAGCGACACCGCGGCGCGCGGGTGCCGGTTGAGTGGCTGGAATCGTCCGAGCCCAGTTACATCCTCTACACCTCCGGCACCACCGGCCGTCCCAAGGGCGTGCAGCGCGACACGGGCGGCTACGCCGTGGCGCTGGCATCGTCCATGGAGTATCTGTTCGACGGCAAGCCCGGCGACACCTATTTCTGCACCAGCGACATCGGCTGGGTGGTGGGACATTCCTACATCGTGTACGGACCGCTCATTGGCGGCCAATCGACCATCCTGTACGAGGGGACGCCCGTGCGCCCGGACGGCGCGATCCTGTGGAAGCTGGTCGAGCAGTACGGCGTGAACACGTTGTTTTCGGCGCCGACGGCGGTGCGCGTGCTCAAGCGCCAGGATCCCCAGCTCTTGCGACGGCACGGCCTCTCCACGCTGCGCGCCGTCTATCTGGCCGGAGAGCCGCTCGACGAGCCCACGGCGCAATGGATCTCGGAGGGCCTGGGCAAGCCCATCATCGACAACTACTGGCAGACGGAATCCGGCTGGCCGATTCTGTCGGCGCAGCCGGGCATCGAGAAGGTCGCCACCCGGTTCGGAAGCCCGTCATTCCCGGTCTACGGCTTTGACGCGCGCATCGTCAGCGAGTCCACTGGCGAAGACCTGGGCCCTGACGAGAAGGGCGTGGTCGCCATCGTGCCGCCGCTTCCGCCCGGCGCCATGTCCACCATCTGGGGCGACGACGCCCGCTTCGTCGAGACCTACTTCACGTCCATTCCGGGCCGGCAGGTGTATTCGACCTTCGACTGGGGGCGGGTGGACGCCGATGGCTACTGGTTCATCCTGGGCCGCACGGACGACGTGATCAACGTGGCGGGCCACCGGTTGGGCACGCGCGAGATCGAGGAATCGGTCAACAGTCACAACGGCATCGCGGAATGCGCGGTGGTGGGCGTGTCCGACCCCCTCAAGGGGCAGGTCGCCATGGCGTTTGCCGTGCTGAAGAATCCGGCCGGCGCCGACACGCCGGAAGCGGCAAAGGCGCTGGAAGCGGATATCATGCGGCTGGTGGAAGAACAGCTTGGGGCGGTGGCAAGGCCGGCCAGGATCCGGTTCGTGGGCGCCCTGCCCAAGACCCGTTCCGGCAAGGTGCTGCGCCGCGCGATCGTCGCGGTATGCGAGTCGCGTGATCCCGGCGACCTGACCACCATGGAAGACCCTAACGCCCTCGAACAGATCAAGGAGTCACTGCAATGAAAACCAAACCCGTGCTGAGCGCCGACGACGTCAAGAAGATCCTGGCCGCGGCCGAAGCACACGCCTTGCAGAACAAATGGGCCGTCACCATCGCGGTGACCGACGATGGCGGCCATCTGCTGGGCATGCTGCGCCTGGACGATGCGGCGCCGATCTCGTCGCACATCGCGCCCGCCAAGGCCAAGACGGCCGCGCTGGGCCGCCGCGAATCGCGCATCTACGAAGAACTGATCAACAACGGCCGTTACTCGTTCCTGTCGGCGCCGCTGATCGAAGGCATGCTCGAGGGCGGCGTGCCGGTCGTCGTTGACGGCCAGGTCGTGGGCGCGGTGGGCGTTTCGGGCGTGAAGTCGACTGAAGACGTGCAGATCGCGCAAGCAGGCATCGCCGCGCTGGGCCTATGAGCCAGGCGCTGCCGCCGGAAACGCCGGCAGGCGTTTCCGCGCAGGACACCCGGGGGGCGGACAACGGTCCGCTGAACCCCGGCGTGAAACGGCGCGAAGTCTGGGCCTGGGCCATGTACGACTTCGCGAACTCCGGCTACACCACCGTGATTCTCACGGCGGTCTTCAGCACCTATTTCGTCGGCGTCGTCGCCGGGCGCGCCACATGGGCCACGCTGGCCTGGACGTCCGCGCTGTCGCTGTCGTACCTCCTCATCATGCTGACCATGCCTACGCTGGGCGCCCGCGCCGATGCGCGGGCCAGCAAGCGGCGGCTGCTCTACACCAGCACGGCCGGCTGCGTGGCGGGCACGCTGATCCTGACGCAAGCGGGGCCGGGCGACGTCTGGCTGGCGCTGGCCGCCATCGTCGTGTCCAACTACTGCTATTGCGTTGGCGAATCCGTGGTCGCGGCGTTCCTGCCTGAACTGGCCAGGCCGCAGGCGTTGGGCCGCGTCTCGGGTTGGGGATGGAGCTTTGGCTATTTCGGCGGCATGCTGACGCTGGGGTTGTCGCTTGTCGTGGTGACGCTGGCCGAGGGGCGAGGCGAGACCGCCGAGCAATTCGTGCCGTGGGTCGTCGTGGTGACGGCCTCTGTATTTGCGCTGGCCGCGCTGCCGTCTTTCTTCATGTTGCGTGAGCGCGCCAAGCCGCAGCAGGGCAATCCGCCCGCGCTGCACATGCTCAAGCGCCTGGCCTATGCCTGGCGCGAAACGGGCCTGCATTTTCCGGAGTTCCGGCGCCTGTTGATGTGCATTGCCTGCTACCAGGCCGGCATTTCGGTCGTGATCACGCTGGCCGCGGTGTATGCATCGGAAGTCATGGGATTCACCACGCCGCAGATCATGCTGCTGGTGTTCACCGTGAACATCGGCGCGGCGGCGGGGGCGTTTTCGTTCGGCTACGTGCAGGACCGCATCGGCCACAAGCCGGCGCTGGCCATCACGCTGGTCGGATGGATCGTGATGGTGCTGGTGGCCTATGCGGCCGTGACCGCGCCGGTGTTCTGGGTGGCGGCAGTGCTGGCCGGCCTGTGCATGGGCACCACGCAGAGCGCGGGCCGCGCCATGACCGGCGCGCTGGCGCCGGCGGGCAGGCTGGCCGAGTTCTATTCGCTGTGGACCTTCGCGGTGCAGCTTGCCGCGGTGATCGGCCCGCTGACGTACGGGCTGGTGACGTGGGTCACGGAAGGCAATCATCGCCTGGCCATCCTCGTCACGGGGCTGTTCTTCGTTGGCGGACTGGTCCTGTTGTCGCGGGTGGACATGAAGCGCGGGCTCGCCCGGCAGGCCGCCTGAATGCGGTATACGCCAAGCGGGAAGCGGCTGCTATCCTTATGGACTGCCTTGTGCCGCCGTGTCTCGACGCGGCGGCACATGCTGATTGCTTGGCATTGTTGGCGCGTCGCAGTGCGGCGCGTCGTTGGCTTGTGCATGCTGCCCGGTTGGCGCCTCCCGGCGACTTCCTGCCCAGATCCGGCGCAGACGCATCGCTTTGGGCCTCGTCAATCTGCGGGCTCCGGCCCGCATTTTGCGTAAGGTGCCCGTAAGAGCGCGGCGATACGGTTGCAGGTGGGTAATAAAAAAGCAGCATAAACAACAGAATCACCGATTGGAGACAAGATCATGTCGAACGCTATTGAGTCCGTCCTGGTGGAAAACCGCGTGTTTCCGCCGCCCGAGCGCGCCGCGCAGGGCGCCGCGATTTCCAGCATGGACGCCTACAACGCGCTGTGCGCGCAGGTCGAGAACGATTTCGACGGATTCTGGGCCGGACAGGCTCGCGACAATCTGCAGTGGACCAAGCCCTTCACGCAGGTGCTGGACGAGTCCGATGCCCCGTTCTACCGCTGGTTCGGCGATGGCGAACTGAACGTCTCGGCCAACTGCCTGGACGTCCATCTGACCAACGGCAACGCCGACAAGACCGCCATCATCTTCGAATCCGACGATGGCAAGGTCGATAAGGTCACCTATCGCGAACTGCTGGCGCGCGTGTGCCGCTTCGCCAATGGGCTGGCGGCGCTGGGCTACAAGAAGGGCGATCGCGCCATCATCTACATGCCCATGTCCATCGAAGCCGTTGTCGCCATGCAGGCCTGCGCGCGCCTGGGCGTGACGCACTCGGTGGTGTTTGGCGGTTTCTCGGCCAAGAGCCTGCAGGAACGAATCGTCGACGTGGGCGCATCGCTCATCATCACCGCCGACGAACAGGTGCGCGGCGGCAAGACCATTCCGCTCAAGCCCGCCGTGGAAGAAGCCATCGCGATGGGCGGTTGCGAAGCCGTCACCAAGGTCGTCGTGTACCGCCGCACGGGCGGCAAGGTGCAATGGAACGAAGGCCGCGACGTCTGGATGCAGGACGTCGAGGCCGGCCAGCCCGATACGTGCGAACCGGTCCCGGTCAACGCCGAGCATCCGCTGTTCATCCTGTACACGTCCGGTTCCACCGGCAAGCCCAAGGGCGTGCAGCATTCGTCCGCCGGCTACCTGCTGTGGGCGCTGCTGACCGTCAAGTGGACCTTCGACGCACGCAAGGACGACGTCTACTGGTGCACCGCCGACGTGGGCTGGGTCACGGGCCACACGTACATCACCTACGGTCCGCTTGCCGCGGGCCTGACGCAGATCGTCTTCGAAGGCGTGCCCACGTTCCCCAACGCCGGCCGCTTCTGGGACATGATCGCGCGCCACAAGGTCACCACGTTCTATACGGCGCCCACCGCGATCCGCTCGCTGATCAAGGCCTCGGAAGCCACGCCCGACGCGCATCCCAAGAACTTCGATCTGGACTCGCTGCGCATCATCGGCACCGTGGGCGAACCCATCAATCCCGAAGCCTGGATGTGGTATCACAAGAACGTCGGCCGCGAGCGTTGCCCCATCGTGGATACCTGGTGGCAGACCGAAACCGGCGGGCACATGATCACGCCACTGCCGGGCGCCACGCCCACCAAGCCGGGCTCGTGCACGCTGCCCCTGCCGGGCATCGCCGCGGCCATCGTCGATGAAACCGGCGGCGATGTTGAAAAGGGCAACGGCGGCTTCCTGGTCATCAAGCGTCCGTGGCCTGCCATGATCCGCAACATCTGGGGCGATCCGGAACGCTTCAAGAAAAGCTATTTCCCGTCTGAACTGCGTGGCTATTACCTCGCGGGCGACGGCGCGCAGCGCGACGCCGACGGCTACTTCTGGATCATGGGCCGGATCGATGACGTCCTGAACGTCTCGGGTCACCGCCTGGGCACGATGGAAGTCGAATCGGCGCTGGTGGCGCACGAAATGGTGGCCGAGGCCGCCGTCGTGGGCCGTCCCGACGACACGACCGGCGAGGCCGTCGTGGCCTTCGTCGTGCTCAAGCGCTCGCGTCCGGAAGGCGAAGAGGCCCAGGCCATCGCCAAGCAGTTGCGCGACTGGGTGGCCCGCGAGATCGGTCCCATCGCCAAGCCCAAGGACATCCGTTTCGGCGACAACCTGCCCAAGACCCGTTCGGGCAAGATCATGCGCCGCCTGCTGCGCGTGGTCGCCAAGGGCGAGGAAGTGACGCAGGA
Source organism: Achromobacter sp. (assembly GCA_003454835.1). GTDB lineage: Bacteria > Pseudomonadota > Gammaproteobacteria > Burkholderiales > Burkholderiaceae_B > Achromobacter. The sequence continues at coordinate 13,975 of DMTA01000350.1, forward strand.
CGTGTCCACGCTGGAAAACCCCGCCATCCTGGAGCAGCTCGCCAAGCCGCTGTAAATGCAACCGGCCGGATTACACCGGCCGTTTGCAGCGCGACAGGCGCATAATGACGACGCCCGTGCCGGCATGTAGCGGCACGGGCGTCGTCATTCCTGGATTGCCAAATTTCTTCGCATGGAGCCGCACCCGTGAGCAGCAGTTTCGATCGCGCAGGGCTTGCCCTGATGTTCAGCACCATCCTGGTCTGGGCGGGAAGCTGGATCGCGATGAAGCTGATCGTGCCCTACATCGGACCGTTCGACTTCGTGGCCCTGCGCTACGTGACGGGCAGCCTGGTGCTTTTCGCGCTCGCGTTCGCCACGCGCCGGCCGCTGGCGATGCCGCCCTGGAAACTGACCCTCTTGATCGGCCTGACCCAGACGGCGGGCTTTCAGGGCTTCGTCCAGACCGCGCTGGTGGACGGGGGCGTGGGCAAGGTGTCCCTCATGGCCTACACCATGCCGTTCTGGGTCGTGCTGTTTGCGTGGTGGTTGCTGGGCGAACGGCCCACGGCCCGGCACGCGGCCGGCATCGCGCTGGCCGCCGTTGGCCTGATCTGTTTCGTCGAACCCTGGAACGGGCTGGGCGACATCCGCCCCGTGTTGCTGGGCCTGGGCAGCGGCCTGTGCTGGGGCGTGGGCACGGTGCTGTCCAAGCGCATGTTCGACCGCCATGCGCCGGACGTGATGACGTTCACCGCGTGGCAGATGCTGTTCGGCGGCCTGGTCATGGTGCCCATCGCCTATCTGGTGCCGCAGATGACCGCCCAATGGGGCTGGCCGCTCTGGACCGGCATGACCTACATTGTGCTGATCGCCACCGCGGCGGGCTGGCTGCTGTGGCTGCAGGTCGTGCGCCGCGTGCCCGCGTCGATCGCGGGACTGTCGAGCCTGGGCGTGCCCGTGGTGGCCATGCTGCTGGCATGGGCCATCCTGTCCGAGCGTCCCACGCCCGTCGAGGTAGGCGGGATGGTGCTGATCCTGGCTGGCATCTTTGTGGTGAGCCGTGCCGCGCCGGCCGCGCGCGCCGAATGACCTTTCCGAATTCCTGTCCTCTCCAATCCCCTGGAAACTTTCATGATTGATCTGCGTAGCGATACCGTCACCCGTCCCGATGCGGCCATGCTGCAGGCGATGGCCAATGCCCCGCTGGGCGATGACGTGATGGGCGACGATCCCACCGTGATCCGGCTGCAAAAGACGTTGGCCGAGCGCACCGGCAAGGCCGCGGGCCTGTTCTTTCCCTCGGGCACGCAAAGCAACCTGGCCGCGCTCATGGCGCATTGCGACCGCGGCGACGAGTACCTTGTCGGCCAGCTTGCGCACACCTACAAATACGAGGGCGGCGGCGCAGCGGTGCTGGCCAGCATCCAGCCCCAGCCCATCGAACACGCGCCGGATGGATCGTTGCCGCTGGAGAAACTAGCCGCGGCGCTCAAGCCCAAGGGCGACCCGCACTTCGCGCGCACGCGCCTGCTGGCGCTGGAAAACACCTTCCACGGCAAGCTGATTCCGGCCGCGTACATCCAGGCCGCGACGTCCTGGGCGCGCGAGCAGGCCCTTGCCACGCACCTGGACGGGGCGCGCGTGTTCAACGCGGCCGTTGCCAGCGGCAAACCCGTGGCCGAGCTTTGCCAGCCCTTCGATTCGGTGTCCATCTGCTTTTCAAAGGGTTTGGGCGCGCCGGTCGGGTCGGTGCTGGTCGGCAGCGAGGAATTGATCGGCCGCGCGCATCGCTGGCGCAAGATGCTGGGCGGCGGCCTGCGCCAGTCAGGCGTGCTGGCGGCCGCCTGCCTGTACGCGCTGGAGCACAACGTGGAACGGCTGGCGCAGGACCATGAGAACGCACGCCTGTTGGCCGAAGGCCTGGGGGGCATTGCCGGCGTCAAGGTGCTGAGCCAGGACACCAACATGGTGTTCGTGGAATTCGAGCCGTCACGCTGCGATGCGCTGACGGCGGCGCTGGGCAAGGAAGACATCCTCATGCGCGCCGTCTATGGCGGTCCCACGCGTCTGGTCACGCATCTGAACGTGTCGGCCGACGACGTGCGGCGCGTGGTCGAGGCCGTGGGGCGGCATTTGCGTTGAGCCGCCTCGGCAACCGCAATCGCGCCATCGCCGCCGGTTCAGCCGTGGCGCGCGCGGCTGTCGGAGGGCGCCTCGTCGCGCTCCTGCATGCCGTAGTCGCGCAGCACCTGGGCCACGCGTAGACGGTAGTTCCGGAACACGCCGCCGCGCCCGGCCTCTTGCGCGCGGCGGTGCGATTCCAGGGAACGCCAGCGCAGCACCGCGGCCTCGTCGCGCCAGAATGACAGCGACAGCAGCTTGCCGGGCGTGGACAGGCTTTGAAAGCGTTCGACGGAGATAAATCCGTCGATGGTGCGCAGTTCGTCGATCAGGCCGGCGGCGATCTCCAGATACGGGGCGGGGTCGCCGTGGGCGGGCTCGACTTCGAATATCACGGCAATCATGGGTTGCTGTCCTTTTGATAATCAAACTGGGCATGCGCGCGTTGGAGAGCGCGCGATAGCGCAATCGCGTGGGTCTGGATGCGTGACGGCGTCCAGGGGATGGGGGCGGCATGGCGGGTGGGCGGTGACCGATGGGGGATTCGGTCGCCAGTATCCGCCAGCCCCGCAGGCAACGATTCGATGTGAACCGAACTATGCCTGCGCCGCGTCGCCTTCGGCCAGCAACGCCGCGTAGCCCTGCCGTGAATCGGGCCATTGCAGCGACAGGCCGCTGGCGCGCAGGCGCGCATTGCTGAGCTTCTTGCTGCCTACGTTGGCGGGCGCCGCCGCCTCGCGCGGGGCCGGGGCGCCGATCATCCGGGCCAGTTCGGCATA
>DMTA01000246.1 GCA_003454835.1 Achromobacter sp.
GCGCGGCCTCGCTGGCCCTCGCTGCGCTTCGGGATTGGACACATCTGGCATTCGCAGTCCTTATTCATTTATTGCAGACCGTCGGCGCGATGCGCCCCGGCACTAGAGGAAATCCATCATGAGCAAAGACTGGCCTCTGTGGGAAGTCTTCATCCGCAGCCAGCACGGCCTGGCGCACAAGCACGTGGGCAGCCTGCACGCGCCGGATGCGGAAATGGCGATCAATCACGCCCGCGACGTGTACACGCGCCGCAACGAGGGCCTGAGCATCTGGGTGGTGCGCGCGTCCGATATTTCGGCCAGCAGCCCGGGCGACAAGGATCCGCTGTTCGAGCCGGCCAACAGCAAGGTCTACCGGCATCCGACCTTCTTCCCGATGCCCGAAGAAATCAAGCACATGTAAGACGGGTGGGGGAGACATGGACAAAGCACTGTTTGAATACCTGCTGCGCCTGGGCGATACGTCGCTCATCCTGTCGCAGCGGCTGGGCGCCTGGACGGGGCACGGTCCCATCCTGGAAGAGGATCTGGCGCTGACCAATACCGCGCTCGACCTGCTGGGCCAGGCCCGCATGTGGCTGACGCTGGCCGGCGAGGTCGAGGGCGCGGGCCGCGACGAGGACGCGCTGGCCTACCTGCGCGACACGCATGAATTCCGCAACGCGCTGCTGGTCGAGCGCGACAACGGCAACTACGCCGACACCATGGCGCGGCAGTTCCTGTTCGACGTCTGGCATTACTTCCTGCTGCAGCGCCTGGAGGCGTCCACGGATGAGCGCGTGGCGGCCATCGCGGCCAAGTCGCTCAAGGAAGTGACCTACCACGTGCGCCGATCGTCGGACATGGTGGTGCGCCTGGGCGATGGCACGGCGGAAAGCCACGCCAAGATGCAGGCCGCCATCGACGACGCCTGGCGTTTCACGGGCGAGCTCTTCACAGACGACGCCATCGACCAGGACGTCGCGGCGCGCGGCATCGGCTGTGCGCTGTCTGCGCTGCGCCAGCCGTGGCTTGCGCACGTGGGAGAAGTGCTGGAAGAAGCCACCCTGACCGTTCCCGATGAAGCCGCCGCCAACCACGCCGCGCATCGCGGCGGCCGCCAGGGCAAACACACCGAGGCGCTGGGCTACGTGCTGGCCGAGATGCAGCATTTGCACCGCGCCTACCCGGGAGCCACGTGGTGAATGCGCTCGCGCCCATTTCCGCCGACCAGGTCTACGCCTGGCTGCAGGAGGTCCCGGATCCCGAGATCCCCGTGCTGTCGGTGGTGGACCTGGGCGTGGTGCGTGAGGTGTCGTGGGACGGCGATGCTTGCGTCGTCGTCATCACGCCCACCTATTCAGGCTGCCCGGCCATGCGCGAGATCACGCAGGACATCCGCCAGACGCTCGAACGCCACGGCGTATCCGAGGTCCGGGTGGAGACGCGCCTTGCGCCCGCCTGGACGACCGACTGGATGAGCGAAAAAGGGCGAGAGGCGCTCAAGGGCTACGGCATCGCCGCGCCCGCCGAACGCGCCATCGACATCTCGGGCATCAGCCGCCGCACGTCGGCCCCGGCCATCGCCTGCCCGCGCTGCGGCTCGCGCGACACGCGGCTGGTCAGCAATTTTGGGTCGACGTCGTGCAAGGCGCTGTATCGCTGCGTCTCGTGCCGCGAGCCCTTCGATTATTTCAAGACTCACTAAAGAGTGGTTTCGAGATGAGCCAGAACCAATTCCATGCATTGAAGGTGGCCTCGGTTGCGCGCAATACGCGCGACGCCGTGGTCGTGACCTTCGACCTGCCCGAGGCGCTGACGAATGAATTCGCCTTCCTGCCCGGCCAGTACCTGACGCTGCGCACCCAGCTCAACGGCGAAGAACTGCGCCGTTCGTATTCGATCTGTTCGGCGCCGCACGACAAGCTCTTGCGCGTGGCGATCAAGAAGGTCGACGAGGGCGTGTTCTCGAGTTGGGCCAATCACGAATTGCAGCCTGGCCAGACCCTGGAGGTCATGGCGCCGGCGGGCAACTTCACGGTGGATTTCTCGCCCGAGAACCAGCGCCATTATGTGGCGTTTGCCGTGGGCAGCGGCATCACGCCCGTGTTTTCGCTGGTCAAGACGGCGCTGTCGACCGAGCCGCGCAGCAAGTTCACGCTGTTCTTCGGCAACCGCGCCTCGTCCGCGGTGCTGTTCCGCGAGGAAATCGAAGACCTGAAGAACCTGTACATGGACCGCTTCTCGCTGGTCTACGTAATGAGCCGCGAAACGCAGGACATCGAACTCTTCAACGGCCGCCTGGATGGCGAAAAGGTCGACCAGCTGATGTCGGCCTGGATGAGCCCCGAGGATATCGATTACGCTTTTGTGTGCGGTCCGCAGACCATGACCGAGAGCGTGGTCGAACGGTTGCAGGCGCGCGGCATTCCCAAGTCGAACATCAAGTTCGAACTCTTCGGCGCGCCCAAGGGCCCGCGCGCGCTGCGCACCGGCCAGGACGCTCCGCAGGCGCCCGGCAAGGGACAGTGCGAAGTTACCGTGGTGCAGGACGGACACAGCCGCATGTTCGTCATCGACAAGAACAAGGACAGCGTGCTGGACTCGGCGCTGGCGCAGGGCATCGAACTGCCGTATTCGTGCAAGGGCGGGGTGTGTTCCACCTGCCGTTGCAAGGTGATCGAAGGCGAGGTGGACATGGACGCCAACTTCGCCCTTGAAGATTATGAAGTCGCGCGCGGGTTCATCCTGAGCTGCCAGAGCTTCCCGGTCAGCGACCGGCTGGTCATCGACTTCGACCAGGAAACCTGACCCGGCGCACGCCAGGCAAGCATTCAAAACTTATTGGAGAGACGAGCGTGTCCCAGAAATTCTTCGAACGTCACCAGCCCCTGCTGGAACAATCCCTGGCTGCCGCCGCGCTGCGCGGCTACTGGAGCCCGTTTGCCGAGTCGCCCAGCCCGCGCAACTACGGCGAGACCGCCAATGACGAAGGCCGTGCCGCCTTCGAAGCGCTTCAGGGCAAGCCCTTTCCGCTGAACCTGCACGATGCCGACGGCGTCGTGGGCGGTGAAAAATCGCCCTATGGTTTCGACCTGGGCATCACGTATCCGCGCGTGCCGGCGGACAAGCTGATCGCCGCGTCCAAGCGCGCGCTGGAAGATTGGCGCCGCGCGGGTCCCCACGCCTGGGTCGGCGTGTCGCTGGAAATCCTGGCGCGCCTGAACAAGCTCAGCTTCCAGATCGCCTACGCGGTTCAGCACACCACCGGCCAGGGCTTCATGATGGCCTTCCAGGCCGGCGGCCCGCACGCGCAGGACCGCGGCTTCGAGGCCGTCACCTACGCCTGGCAGGAAATGTCGCGCATTCCGGGCATCGCCGTCTGGGAAAAGCCGCAAGGCAAGAACGATCCCATCCGCATGGAAAAGCAGTTCACCGTCGTGCCGCGCGGCGTGGCGCTGGTGATCGGCTGCTCGACCTTCCCGACGTGGAACGGCTACCCGGGCCTCTTCGCCAGCCTGGCGACGGGCAACACCGTCATCGTCAAGCCGCACCCGGGCGCGATCCTGCCGTTGGCCATCACCGTGAAGGTGGCGCGCGAAGTGCTGCAGGAAGCGGGTTTCGATCCCGACGTCGTGCAACTGGCCGCCCACGAGGCAGGCGACGACACCGCGCAGACGCTGGCGCTGGACCCGGCCGTCAAGATCGTCGATTTCACGGGCAGCACCGCCAACGGCGACTGGCTCGAAAACAATGCGCGCCAGGCTCAGGTCTACACCGAGAAGGCCGGCGTGAACCAGGTCATCATCGATTCGACGAACGACCTGAAGGGCGTGGCCCGCAACCTGGCGTTCTCGCTGGCCCTGTATTCGGGCCAGATGTGCACCGCGCCGCAGAACATCTACGTGCCGCGCGACGGCATCAACACGCCGGAAGGCCGTGTCAGCTTTGACGACGTGGCCGCCGCGCTGGGCGTGGCGCTGGAAAAGGTGGGCGCCGATGCCGCCAAGGCCGTCGAGCTGACGGGCGCCATCCAGAACGAAGGCATCGTCGAACGCATCGAGAAGGCCCGCGCGCTGGGTCTGCCCGTCGTGGCGGACAGCAAGACGCTGGCGCATCCCCAGTTCGAGAACGCCCGCGTGCGCACGCCGCTGCTGCTGCGCACCGAGGCCGGCAATGCGGCGCTGGGCCAAGAGTGGTTCGGCCCCATCGCGTTTGTCGTCGCCACGGATTCCACCGCCCACAGCATCCAGCTCGCGCGCGACAGCGTCATCAAGCACGGCGCGCTGTCGCTGTCGGCCTACACGACGGATGATCGCGTGGCCGAGCAGGTGCAGGATGCCGCCGAAGTCTCGGGCGTGTCGCTCTCGCTGAACCTGACGGGCGCGGTGTTCGTCAACCAGACCGCCGCCTTCAGCGACTTCCACGGCACCGGCGCCAATCCGGCGGCCAATGCCGCGCTGTCGGACACGGCGTTCGTCTCGAACCGCTTCCGCGTGGTGCAAACCCGCCGTCACATCTAAGCCGGGCGATCGCAGATGAGCTATCAGGATATTCAATTCGACCTGTCCGGCGGCATTGCCCGCCTGACGCTGAACCGCCCGGACAAGCTGAACAGCTTCACGGCCAACATGCATGCCGAAGTGGCCGATGCACTGACTCGCGTCGAAACCGAAGGCGCGCGCGTGCTGGTGCTGACGGGCGCGGGCCGCGGCTTCTGCGCGGGCCAGGATCTCAGCGAGCGCAAGCCCGCACCGGACGGCACGCCGCCCGATCTGGGCGAGACCGTCGACAAGTTCTACGGCCCGCTGGTGCGCCGGCTCAACGCCTTGCCCATGCCGGTTGTGGTGGGCGTGAACGGCGTGGCGGCGGGGGCGGGCGCCAATCTGGCGTTCGCGGGCGACATCGTCATCGCCAAGGCGTCGGCCAGCTTCATCCAGTCGTTCTGCCGCCTGGGCCTCATCCCCGACACGGGCGGCACGTTCGTGCTGCCGCGTCTGGTGGGCCGCGCGCGGGCCATGGGCCTGGCGATGCTGGGCGACAAGCTCAGCGCCAAGCAGGCAGAAGAGTGGGGCCTGATCTGGCAGTGCGTGGCGGACGAGGAATTCGACGCCACGCTGGATCGACTGGCCACGCATTTCTCGGCGGCGCCCACCAAGGGCCTGGCGTTCACCAAGCGCGCCCTGCAGGCCAGCCTGGGCAATGACCTGTCCACGCAGCTCGACCTGGAACGCGACATGATGCGTGAATTGGGCCAGAGCGCGGACTACGCCGAAGGCGTGGCCGCGTTCCTGGGCAAGCGTGAACCGCAGTTCAAGGGGCAATGATGAGCGTGCACGTTCCCCCCGTTGAAGTGCCGACCGACCCGCAGGCGCTGGCGCAGGCCGTGGGTTCGGTGATGTATGCCGGCGACGCGGCCACGCAGGGCCTGGACATGAAGATCGAGGAAATGGCGCCGGGCTATGCGCGGCTGACCATGCGCGTTCGGCCCGACATGCTGAACGGCCACAAGACCTGCCATGGCGGTTTCATCTTCGCCCTGGCCGACAGCGCGTTCGCGTTCTCGTGCAATTCCCGCAATGTCAGCACGGTGGCGTCGGGTTGCACGATCGACTATCTGGCGCCGGGTTTCGAAGGCGACCTGCTGACCGCCGTCGCCCAGGAGCGTTCGCTGGCCGGCCGCACCGGCGTCTATGACGTCACCGTCACCAATCAGGATGGACGCAACGTGGCCTTGTTCAGGGGGCGTTCCTACCGCATCAAGGGCCAGGTCGTCGGGACGCCCACGGACGCCTGACTGCTGCACCGTACCAAAGAGAAGAGAGACATCATCATGCCCAATACCATGAGCAAGCCGGGACTGGATCCTATCGAGCATGCCAGCCAGGACGAGCTGCGGGCCCTGCAGCTTGATCGCTTGAAGTGGACCCTCAAGCATGCGTACGAAAACGTCCCGCACTACAAGAAGGCGTTCGACGAAGCCGGCGTGCACCCGGACGACCTGAAGCAGTTGTCGGATATTTCGAAGTTCCCGTTCACGACCAAGAAGGAACTGCGCGAGAACTACCCGTTCGGCATGTTCGCCGTGCCGCGCGAGCGCATCTCGCGCATTCATGCGTCCAGCGGCACGACCGGCAAGCCGACCGTGGTCGGCTACACCCAGGGCGACCTGGACAACTGGGCCAACCTGGTCGCGCGCTCCATCCGCGCCGCGGGCGGTAAGCCCGGCGACACCGTGCACGTGGCCTACGGCTACGGGCTGTTCACGGGCGGCCTGGGCGCGCACTACGGCGCCGAGCGCCTGGGTTGCACGGTCATTCCGATGTCCGGCGGGCAAACCGAAAAGCAGGTGCAGCTGATCAACGATTTCCGCCCGGACATCATCATGGTCACGCCCTCCTATTTCTGCAACATCCTGGAAGAGCAGCGCCGCCAGGGCATCGACCCGCGTCAAAGCTCGCTGCGCATCGGCATCTTCGGCGCCGAGCCGTGGACCGGCCAGATGCGCGCCGACATCGAGGCCGAAGCGGGCATCGACGCCGTCGACATCTACGGGCTGTCTGAAGTGATGGGGCCGGGCGTGGCGAGCGAATGCGTCGAGACCAAGGACGGTCCGGTGGTCTGGGAAGATCACTTCTACGCCGAAATCATCAACCCGGACACGGGTGAGCCGGTGGCCGACGGCGAGCCGGGCGAACTGGTGTTCACGTCGCTGACCAAGGAAGCGATGCCCATCGTGCGCTACCGCACGCGCGACCTGACCCGCCTGTTGCCGCCCACCGCGCGCAGCATGCGCCGCATCGGCAAGATCACCGGCCGCAGCGACGACATGCTGATCGTGCGCGGCGTGAACATGTTCCCCACGCAGGTGGAAGAACTGGTCCTGAAGATCGCGCAGCTTGCGCCGCATTACCAGTTGGTGCTGTCCCGTTCGGGCAACATGGACGAACTGGAAATCCTGACTGAAGTGCGCGCCGAGTTTTCGGGCCTGTCCGACGCCGAACGCGCCAATCTGGGCAAGCAGCTGCAGCATGCCGTGAAGACGCACATCGGCGTGAGCGCGCGGATCCAGGTGTCGGATGCCGGGCATGTTGAACGCACCTTGACCGGCAAGGCACGGCGGGTGATCGACAAGCGTCCGAAGTAAAGGGCGCGTCCCTACGCAAAAAAGGCAGCCAACCGGCTGCCTTTCTTCATCCCGCGACCTTTATCGCCCCACCGTCCGCAATATCCGCCGATACCAGATGTGCAGCAAGGCCGCCGACAGCGCCAGCCCGAACATGGCCATCAGCCACATGCTGCCGGCCCCCTGCGGCGAGCCCGGCACCAGCAATTCGCGCAGGCCGTCGATGCCGCCCTTGCCGGGACCAAATCCAAACCACCACCCCCCAACCAGCCCCACGCCCGCCAGCGCCACCGTCTGCAGGATCAGCGGCACGACGGCAATCTTGTACGCGCGCAGCAGGTACGAGTTGATGCATTGCATCGAATCGAACAGGTGGAACAGCGGCAGGACGGCGAGCAGCGTGGTCGCCACGGCGGCAACGGCGCCGTCGTCCGTATAGGCGGCCAGGATCAGCGGACGGCCGATCAGCAGCACCGCAGCCGTCAGCAGCGCGCCGATCAGACCCAGCGCCAGACCGGCCATGCCGGTGCGGTGGGCGTGCGCATAGTTGCCCGCGCCGATGGCCTGCGCCGTCAACGCGGCGGTCGCCACGCCCAGCGCCATCGGCATCATGTAGCAGAGCGCGGCCAGGTTCGACATGATCTGATGCCCGCCGGTCACGAAGGTGCCCTCGCGCGCCACCAGCAATGCCATGAACGTGAATGCCGACACCTCGACCAGGTACGAGCCGCCCATCGGGATGCCCAGGCGCAGCAGTTCCTTGAGCGCCTTCCAGTCCGGCTTGCCGATGCGAAGCTGGAATCGGCGGTAGTAGCGATCATGCGTGATCACCCACAGGCCCAGGCCCAGACTCATCCACGAGACCACGGCCGTCGCCAGACCCGCGCCGGCCGCGCCCATCGCCGGCAGACCCAGTTTGCCGTAGATGAACAGCCAGTTGAACAGCGCCTTGAAGCCGATAATGGACAGATTGATGGCCATGACGAGCTTGGGCCGCGACACCGCGGTGCCCAGCGCGTAGATCGTGCGGAACACCAGCGCGGCGGGCAGGGCCAGCACCAGCGCCTGCAGGTAAGAGGCGATGCGGTCGCGCACGCCAGGGGCAACGTCCCCCGACATGAAGAGCCACATGTCCGGAAACAGCATCAGCGCGGCGCCCACGACCGACAGGCCAAGCGCCAGCCACACGCCCTGGCCCCAGCTCTTTCCGACTTCAGCGTTGTTGCCGGCGCCGAACTGCTGCGCCAGGATCGGGATCAGGGCGTGCACGACGCCCATCAGGCCGACGAAGACAGTGATGTAGATGGAAGCGGAGAGCGCCATCGCCGCCAGGTCGTCGGGGCTGGAGTGCCCCGTCATGGCGGTGTCCAGCACGCCGAATGAAATGCTGGCCCACTGGCTGATGAGAACGGGCCACGCCTGCCTGGCGATGCCGCGCAGGGTGGCGCCGAAGGTCATCGGCGCCCCGATCGCGGCGGTCATGGCTTGACGCCGGTTCGCAGCAGGCGGAAGACTTCGGAACGGTCGGCGCGGCGGCCGCCTTGCCAGAGGACTTCGGCGCCTTCGCTGTACGCGGCCGTGCCGTCGCGCAGGCTTTGATTGGTGGTCTGTTGCAGGACCAGCGTGCAGCGCGTGTCGAACGGGAACGACAGGTTGTTGAAGATGAGGAACGATGCGCGCTGCCCGCTGCCCAGGCTGAGGCCCCGGATGCACTCGCCCGGGCGCTTGTGCTGCGCGATGGCCTGGGCCAGTTGGCCCGACACCGTGCGGTAGCTGCGCGCATAGTCCACCGCGGGCTGCCACAACAGCACGAGCAGGATCCAGGTCACGGTCAGGCCGCCGGCCGACAGCACGGTGCCGCGCCACAGCGCCTGCGGGCGCACCCGCAGCCGCCAGACGACAAGGACGATCCAGCCCAGTGTGAAAAACACCGCCAGGGCAAACGCCACCCAAGAGATGACAGGTTCATAGCCGGTGGTCTGGCGGGCAATGTTGCGGGAAATCTGCGCCGGCCAATGGAAGTGCAGCGCCACCCAGCCGAGCCAGGCCGTGGCCACCGTCAGCGAAAAACACATGACGGCAAACCAATCCAGCGTGTTCACCACACCGCGGCGCAGGGTCGGCAGCGAGAACGCGCCCAGCACCGCGCACGGTACGGCGAGCAGCACGAATTCGGAATCGCCGGCTTCATTCACAAAGAACAGGATCACTGCCGAGCACACCAGCAGCATCAGCGGCACCCAGATGTGGGGGGCGTAGATCCACGCGCGCCATCGCCAGATGGCCAGCAGCGCCAGCGGCCAGGTCGGCCACAAGTACCACGGCAGGTCGCGCAACGTGCGGGCGGCGTCGTGCAGGCCGGGGACGCCGAAGGACGACAGGTTCCAGGTCTTCCAGTTGCGGATCCAGTATTCGCTGCCCTGGCTGGCGGGAATCCACCAGGCAAGGATCAGGCCGGCGGCGAGCACCGCGGCCCACAGCATCCAGCGCTTGCACTTCCAGAGCTGGCTGCGTGGATAGAAGGCCAGCGCCGCGCCGACCATGATGGGCAGCGCGCCCACCCAGCCGCGCGTCAGGAAACTGGCGGCCAGCGCAATGCCCAGCGTGGTCGAACCGGTGACGGGACGATCCACCGTGCGCGCCAGCGAATAGAACGCGAGCGCCTGGCAGGCCATGATGGCGGGGATGACGGTGGTTTCGTGAGTGCGCTGCAGGATGCCGACGGTGGCAAGCAGCAAGAGAAGGGCGGCGTCGGCCAGCATGCGGCCGTAGTCGCGCGGTTCGGGTTCGCCGCCAAACGGAAGCGCCAGCGGTTGGGCTTCGGCCCGGCGGCCGAGCAGGTACGTGCCGTACCAGACGCTCGAGGCCGTGATGCCGAACCACAGCAGATTGGGCAGGCGGCCGGCGGTGACGTCCCCGATGAACGGCCCGAACAGCCAGATGCTGATGGCGCCCACCCACGTGATCAGCGGACCTTCCTCGGCGTGGGCCAGATGCCCCACCTGCGGCAACAGCCAGGTCAGGCCGCCTTCGCGGATCGCGGTGATCATCGTCGCCAGTCCGACGGCGTCGTCGGTTTTCCACGGGTCGCGCATGAACAGCCCGGCCACGATGTAGGCCAGGGACAGGCCCAGCAGGATGAGGCGGGGCAGTTTTGCGGTGGCTACCGACGTGAGCCGGGCCGGGGTGGAAATGGAAAGTGGGGACACGGGCGTTAATGTAACCGAGTGGTCGGGATGCGCCACCCCCTAGCCGGCAAGTCTGGCGCCGAGGGGGAAAAAAAAGCAGCCCGAAGGCTGCCTTTTTGCTGTGACTCCCGCAGGAGCAACAGGATCAGGAAGCGGACTTGACCGTGCCAGCCGTGCGGGCGAAGCGGGCGCGGAACTTTTCCACGCGGCCGGTTTCGACGATGCGGGTCTGGGCGCCAGTGTAGAACGGGTGCGATTCGGAGGTCACGTCGCACTTGAAGAGCGGGTACGTCTTGCCGTCGAGTTCAACGGTTTCGCGCGTTTGGACGGTCGAACGGGTGATGAACTTGTTGCCCGTTTGCAGGTCGGCGAAGACGACTTCGCGGTATTCGGGGTGAATGCCTTCTTTCATGGTGCTTTCCTAGACTCGGTCGAGTCTTTTTCAAGAGTTAGGGTCGCCAGCTACAGCTGCCTGGGTCCGCTGCCCGGGGTTCGTTACCCGGGTTTGTTACCCGGGTTTGCTACCAAACCATTGGCGCGTCAGGCGCTAGCCACGTATCCAAAAAGTAACCCCGAATTCTAGCACGCGATCCTGCCTTCGGCCAGCCGCGAACGCGTGCCCGGGCTGTCACGCAGCCCGGGTTTCCTGGCGTCGCGAATGTCAGAGATCCGTGCGCAGCTTCCAGATTTCCGGGAACAGCACCACTTCCAGCATGCGCCGCAGGTAATCCACCCCTGATGTGCCGCCCGTGCCCCGCTTGAAGCCGATGACGCGTTCGACTGTCGTAACGTGGCGGAAGCGCCACAACCGGAAGGCGTCTTCCAGGTCGGTCAGCTTTTCACCAAGCTGGTAAAGCGCCCAATAACGGTCCGTGTCGCGATAGACCGTCAGCCAGGCGGCTTCGACTGCCGCCGACGCCTGATATGGCTGGGTCCAGTCGCGTTCCAGGTGGTCGGCCGGGATATCCAGCCCGTTGCGCGCCAGCAGCCGCAGCGCCTCGTCGTACAGCGACGGGGCCTCGTAGGCGCTCTGCACCTGGGCCAGCAGGTCGGCGCGGTGCGAATGCGGCTTGAGCATGGCGGCGTTCTTGTTGCCCAGCAGGAATTCGACCTGGCGGTACTGGTAGCTTTGAAATCCGCTCGAGCGCGCCAGGTAGGGACGCAGCGCGGAGTATTCGGGCGGCGTCATGGTCGCCAGCACGTCCCAGGCGTGGACGAGCTGTTCCATGATCTTGCTGACGCGCGCCAGCATCTTGAAGGCCGGCTGCAGGCGGTCCTGCGCCACGCTGGCGATGGCGGCCCGCAGCTCGTGCAGCATCAGCTTCATCCACAGTTCGCTGGTCTGGTGCTGGATGATGAACAGCATTTCGTTGTGCTCGGGCGACATCGGGTGCTGGGCGCCGAGCAGTTCATCTAGATGCAGGTAATCGCCGTAGGTCATGTCGCGCGCGAAATCGAGCTGCGCCTTTTCCTGGTGGACGATGTCTTCGGGGCGTTCATTCTGGCTCATGCGCGGCCTCCGTGGCAGGGCGGGGCGGCGCGGCGGGCGGATGCGGGCAGGGCGCGCCAGTGGGGCGCAAATAGGGATTGCATGGTCGATTCTCCAAGCGGGGCGGCTGCTGTCGGGCAGCCGATCCCGGGCCGGCAAATCAGCCTACAGTTCGCGCAGGACCGCGCGGACCGGGCTGGCATCGGCCTGGACCAGCGCCAACGGCAAGGCGATCAGTTCGTAGTCGCCTTCGGGCACGTCGTCGAGCACCAGGTTCTCCAGTACCCGCATGTCGTGCCGCAAGATCGTATGGTGGCTGTCCAGGGTCTTGCTGGAAGCGGGGTCGATGCTGGCCGTGTCCAGACCGATCAGCATGACGCCGCGTTCGGCCAGCCATTCGATTGTCTGGGGCGCGTAGGCGGAGAAGTCGTCCGTCCACCAGTCCTGCGCGGCATGCTTGGCCGTGCGAACCAGCACGCGGGGCGGCAGGTTGAGCGCCGCATGGGCAAGGTGGTCGATCGTGATGAGGTCGCCGCAGTCGATCGCGTGGATGACGCGGCAGGGACCCAGGAAGGGTTCAAGCGAAACCGCGCCGATGGCTGCGGCGCCGTTCTGGTAGTGAAGCGGGGCGTCGGCATGTGCGCCGATGTGCGGCGACAGCGTGATTTCGCTGACATTGACCGGACAGCCGGGCGTGAGCGACCACTTCCATTGCTGGCGATACGGCGTGTCGCCTGGAAAGACAGGCGATGCCGTGGAGACGGGCGGGGAAATGTCCCACAGGCGTTTCATGGCAGGCAAGGAAAGGTCGCGAGGGCCGGAATTAGGTTAAGCCTAAAACAATATCGGGCGGTAGTCTAACGGAATTCCGGGGCATGTTGTGGTTAGAGACAGCCTAGTTCGGCCAGCGACACCGCCGACCCGCCCGCGACGATCAGGTGGTCCACCAGCCTGATGTCCACCAGCGCCAGGGCTTCCTTCAGGTGCCGGGTGAAGGTGTGGTCGGCTGCGCTGGGCGAGGCCACGCCAGACGGATGGTTGTGCGCCACGATAAGCGCGGCCGCGTGGTGGCGCAGGGCCTCGCGCACGACCTCCCGGGGGTAGACCGCCGCCTGCGAGAGCGTGCCCCGCGCCAGCTCGCCCGTCGCGATCAAGCGCAGTTGCGCGTCCAGGTACAGGGCGATGCAGTGCTCGACCTGAAGATGGCCGAGCGCCGCTTTGCAATATTGTTTCACCCGGGTCGGGTGGTTCATGGCGGTTTCCCGGATCAGGTCTTCTTCCAACGCCCGGCGGGCCAGTTCCAGCAGCGCCGCCAGGGTGCAGGCCTTGGATGACCCCAATCCGGCGATGGACATCAGGTCCTGGGGCGAGGTGCTCAGCAACCCGCGCAGCCCGCCGAACCGGTCCAGCAGCTGGCGGCACAGGTCCACCACATTCACCCCTGGCATCCCGGTGCGCAGGGCGACGGCGAGCAGCTCGGCGTCCTGGATCGATGCGGCCCCGTGGCGTAGCAGGCGCTCTCGGGGACGGTCTTGTTTTGGCAGCCAGGCGGACAATTTCATAAGAGGCTCTAAAATCAGGGTTTAGTCAAATACCCATACGGTGGCAGATCGTGAGCATCGCCTCTAATGAAGTGAACGTTTTGGTCCGTCCGGATTCCTACCTGACGCTGCATTACCGCATCACGCTGGCCTCGGGCCCGGGTGCGGGTTCCGTATTCACCGACACCTTCGACGGCCGTCCCGGCACGCTGCAGATGGGCGGCGGGCAGTGGGCGCCCGGCCTTGAGGCCGCGCTGGTCGGCCGCGCCGAGGGCGACAAGTTCAGCGTCACCATCGAGCCGGCCGACGCCTACGGCGACCGCAATCCCGAACTGATTCAGCGCGTGACGCGCGCCATGCTGGCGCAGCACGCCGGCGAGGACGCCACGTTCGAACCCGGCGACCTGGTCGAGTTCACCGCGCCCAATGGCGGCCGCTATTCGGGCGTCCTCAAGGAAATCAACGACGAATCCGCGCTGTTCGATTTCAACCACCCGCTGGCGGGCATCAGCCTGAAAGTGGATGTGGCGCTGCTGGGAGTGCTTTGATGAGCCAGGCTGTCACCGCCTCCGACGCCGAAGTCCTGCTGGCGCAGCCCCGCGGCTTCTGTGCAGGCGTGGATCGCGCCATCGATATCGTCGAGCGCGCCATCGAGCTGCACGGCGCGCCCATCTATGTGCGTCACGAGATCGTTCACAACCGTTACGTCGTGGAAGACCTGCGCGCCAAGGGCGCCATCTTCATCGACGAGCTCGACGATGCGCCTGCAGGCGCCATCGTGGTGTTTTCGGCGCATGGCGTCTCCAAGGCCGTGCGCGCTGAAGCGGAAGCGCGCGGGCTGCAGGTCTTTGACGCCACCTGCCCGCTGGTCACCAAGGTTCACATCGAAGTCGCGCGCATGCGCGCCGCTGGCCGCGAGATCATCATGATCGGCCACAAGGGGCATCCCGAGGTCGAAGGCACGCTGGGGCAGGCGCAGGGCGGCATGTACCTCGTCGAAACCGTCGAAGACGTCGCCAGCCTCGAAGTCACCGATCCGGAAAATCTGGCCTACGTCACGCAGACCACGCTGTCCGTCGATGACGCGGCTGCGGTGTCGCAGGCGTTGAAGGCACGCTTTCCCAGCATTGCCGAACCCAAGAAAAGCGACATCTGCTATGCCACGCAGAACCGGCAGGATGCGGTCAAGATCCTGGCGCCGGAATGCGATCTGGTGCTGGTGGTGGGCAGCCCGAACAGCTCGAACTCCAATCGCCTGCGCGAAGTGGCCGAGCGCAAGGGCGTGGCGTCGTATCTCATCGACGGCGCGGACTCCATCGATCCCGCGTGGCTCGTCGGCCGCAAGCGCATCGGCGTGACTGCTGGCGCCTCGGCGCCGGAAGTGCTGGTGCAACAGGTGATCGCGCGCGTCAAGGAACTGGGCGCCGTCTCGGTGCGCAAGATGCCGGGGCTGGAAGAGAACGTCGCGTTCCCGTTGCCCAAGGGCTTGTCCCGCAAGGCGGCCCAGACCGAATCGCTGGAATGAAAAAGCGCCGCCCACGCGGGCGGCGCCACAAGAATACCGAGGAGACACCATGCAGCTTTACAGCTATTTCCGCAGCTCGGCCGCGTATCGCGTGCGCATTGCCTTGAACCTGAAAGGCCTGCCGTACGAATACGTGCCGGTGCATCTTCTGAAGGATGGCGGCCAGCAGCTTTCGGCCGACTACCGCAAGGTGAATCCGACCGCGCTGGTTCCTGCGCTGGTCGACGGCGATGCGGTCATCGGCCAATCGCTGGCCATCATCGAATACCTGGAAGAAACGCATCCCGAGACGCCGCTGCTGCCGGCCGACGCCATCGGCCGCGCCCGCGTGCGCGATCTGGCGCTGGGCATTGCCTGCGATACGCATCCACTGAACAACCTGCGCGTGCTGAAGTATCTGAAGCACACGCTGGGCGTGGACGAGGCCGCCAAGACCGCCTGGTATAAGCACTGGGTGCATCAAGGCCTGGAAGCCCTGGAAGCCCAACTGGCAGGCTCCGGCGCCACGGGCCAGTTCTGCCACGGCGACACGCCGACCATCGCGGACCTGTGCCTGGTGCCGCAAGTGGCCAATGCGCAGCGCTTCGAGTGTGACCTGTCGGCCATGCCCAATGTGCTGCGCATCGACGCGGCGTGCCGGGCCTTGCCGGCATTTGAAGCGGCCGCGCCGGGCAAGCAGCCCGACGCGGAGTGATGCCCGGCTGATCAGACCCGGCTGATCAGCCGATCTGCACCGGCACGAAGATCTTGTCTTCGCCGCGCTGCACCAGCAAGGCCACGGTCTTGCCCGCCTTCGACAACTCGGCCTTCACCTGGCCGACGTTGTGCACCGGCACTCCATTCAGCGACAGCAGCACGTCGCCGGGCTGAATGCCAGCCTTGGCGGCGGGGCCTGCAGAACGCTCGATGAGCAGGCCTTCCGCCCCCGACTCCTGCTGCTCCTGCGGGCTCAGGGGGCGCAGCGCCAGGCCAAGCTGGCCGCGCTGCACTTCCTGCCCGTCGGCCGACGCCTGGGTCTTGTCCTTGGGCACGCCGCCCAGCGTTGCGACCATCTCCTTCTGCCCGCCATTGCGCCACACGTCCAGCTTGATCTTCTCGCCGGGGGCGGCCATCGTGATCGTCGACGCCAGGTCGCCGGAAGACACGATGGTCTTGCCGTCGATCTTGCGCACCACGTCGCCCGGCTGCAGGCCGGCTTTTTCAGCGGCGCTGCCCTTTTCGACGCTCGACACCAGCGCGCCCGACGGCGAATCCAGCTTGAACGAGTCGGCCAGATCCTGGTTCACTTCCTGCACCGTCACGCCCAGACGCGCATGCTGCACCTTGCCGTGCTCGAGGATCTGGTCCTTGATCTTGTAAGCCAGATCAATGGGGATCGAGAACGACAGGCCCTGGAAGCCGCCGGTGCGGCTGTAGATCTGCGAGTTGATGCCCACGACTTCACCGCGGTCATTGAACAGCGGGCCGCCCGAGTTGCCGGGGTTCACGGCCACGTCGGTCTGGATGAACGGCACCGAAGTGTCGTCCGGCAGCGAACGGCCCTTGGCGCTGACGATGCCGGCGGTGGCGGTGTTTTCCAGCCCATAGGGCGAGCCGATGGCCAGCACCCATTCGCCGACCTGCAGTTTGTTCACGTCGCCGACCTTGATGACCGGCAGGTTCTTCGCCTCGATCTTGATGACGGCGACGTCGGTCTGCGGGTCGGCGCCCAGGACCTTGGCCTTGTATTCGCGGCGGTCGGTCATTTTCACGGTCACTTCCTTGGCATCCTGGACCACGTGCGCGTTGGTCAGGATGATGCCGTCGGAACTCACGATGAAGCCCGAGCCTTCGCCGCGCATCGGGACTTCACGGGCCGGCGCGCGGCCTCGTGCACCGGGGACCTGGCCAAAGAACTGCGCGAACGGGTCGTCGCTTTCCGCGGCCGACACCTTGCGCGTGCCGCTGACGCTGATGTTGACGACGGCCGGGCCGGACTCGCGCGTGATCTGCGCGAAGTTGGGCGGCACGGACGCGCTGATCGGCTGGGCCGCAGCGGTGGCGGCGGGGGCTTCGGCAGCCATCGAAACGCTGCCGGTCAAAGCGGTTGCGCCTGCGCCGCCAATGGCGCCGGCTGCCAGCAGCGCCAGGACGAGGCGCGAGGGTTTCATTTGCGTGGTCTTCATGTCGGCTCCTGCGATCATGTTGGGAACATGGCGCTATCTTCGGGCCGCACACTTAGGTGAAACTTAAGCGGTGAAATTCACGTTAAGCGGTGAAATTCACGTTAAGCGGTGAAATTCACGTCGAGCGGGTAAATTCACGTCGAGCGGGGAAATTCACGTCAAACAGGGAAATCCACGCGCGCGCGCAGACCTTGGCCGGTCGGCGCGTCTTCAAGAGTGATGGTGGCGCCGTGGCGGTCGGCAATGGTGCGCGCGATGGCCAATCCCAATCCGCTGCCATGCGTCGTGTTGCCTTCGGCGCGGTAGAAGCGGTCGAACACGCGTTCCCGCTCATGGACCGGGATGCCCGGCCCCTCGTCGTCGATCAGCAGCGAAATGCGGTCCGGGCCGTGGTCCAGACGCATCCCGATGCGGCCGCCGGCAGGCGAGTGCTTGATTGCATTGTCGAGCAGATTGCGCACCAGCAGCACCAGCGCATCGCGATTGCCCTGCACCTGTGCCAGCGCGTCGCCTTCCAGCGTGATGTCGATGGATTTGGCGTTCGCTTCGGGCAGCGTCTCGGACAGAGCCTGACGCAGCACATCCGTCAGATCCACCGGCGTCAGCGGCGTCTGCTCCTGCGCGCCTTCCTGGCGCGCCATCGACAGCAACTGCTCGACCAGCCGCGTGGCACGGTCGATGCCGGCAGCCAGGCGCTGTTCGGCAAGCTGGCGGGCGTCTGGGTCTGCCGCGCGTTGCAGCGCCTGCATCTGCAGCCGCAACGCCGCCAGCGGCGAGCGCAGTTCATGCGCCGCGTCGCCCACAAATTGCTTCTGCTGCGCGAATGCGCCGCGCATGCGTTCGAGCAGCAGGTTCAGTTCCTGCACCAGCGGACGGATTTCATCGGGCAACCCGCGCACGCTGATCGGCGACAGGTCTTCGGGCTGGCGCGCAGCCACCTGCGCCTGCGCGCGCTTGACCGGGCGCAGCGACCAACTGACGACGCACCAGATGATCAACATCAGCAGCGGTGCGGCGGCGGCAATCGGCGCGACGGTGCGCAGCGCGAGGGCGCTGGCCATGTTCTTGCGCACGCGCATGTCCTGCGCCACCTGAATCACCTGGAAGGGCGTGGCCAGCGAATACACGCGATAGGTTTCGCCTTCCAGCTTCGCGTCGGAAAATCCCAATACGATCTGACTGGGCAGGCGCAGGCGCGAGCGCGAATTGAAGACGCGCAGGCCGTCTGGCGTCCAGATCTGGATGATGAGGTCATCGGCGACCGGCGATCCGGCGCCGCGCGCATGTGTTGGGCCGGTGCTGAGCAGTCCGTCGCCGGTGCCGAGCGACAGGGCGGTGCGCTGCAACAGCGAGTCGAAGATGTCGTCGGCCTGCGCCAGGGTGCTGCGGTAGGCGATTGCGCCTTGCACCAGCGCGCCGACCGCGATGGCGGCCAGCAGAAAGAAAAGCAGCCGGGCTCTCAGCGAATAGCTAAGCGGAATGCTCATGTTTTGGGGATGACATAGCCGACGCCTCTGACGTTCTGGATCAGGTTGGGACCCAGTTTCTTGCGCAGGCCATGAATATAAACCTCAACGGCATTGCTGCTGATGCTGTCTTTCCAGCTGTAGAGCTTTTCCTCGAGCTGGGCGCGCGAAAAAATCATGCCGGGCCGCGCGATCAGCGGTTCCAGCACCGCCCATTCGCGGGCGGTCAACGCCACCGGCGCGCCGTCGACCATGGCGGCGTGCGACTGCGGGTCAATGGTGACGCCTTCGTGCTCGAAGATGGGCTCGGCCCGGCCCGCGCTACGGCGGATCAGGGCTCGCATGCGTGCAAGCAGTTCGTCCACGTCATAGGGTTTGACGATGTAGTCGTCCGCCCCCGCGTCCAGTCCTGCGATCCGGTCGCTGACCGCGTCGCGTGCGGTGGCGATGAGCACCGGCGTGCGGTCCTTGCGCGTGCGCATGTCTCGCAGCAGCGTCAGGCCGTCCCGCTTGGGCAGGCCCAGGTCGAGCAGTACGAGGTCGTAGGGATCGGTGCGCAGCGCAGAGTCCGCCGCGCTGCCGTCCCGAACCCAATCGACGGCGTAGTGTTCCGCGCGCAGGCAGTCCAATACGCTTTCGCCGATCATCATGTCGTCTTCAACGAGAAGAATGCGCATGGTTTATTCCGCTGGGATGGTCCAAGGAGGTTGGATGCTTGGCGGTCGGCGCGAGTTCCCGCCCGGGTTGGTGGCAGGTTGGGGGGGGGCAGAATGAAATAGGGGGCGGAAATGAAAAAAGCAGCCCGAGAGGGCTGCTTTTTGGAAATCTGGTGCCGGCAATAGGAGTCGAACCTACGACCTTCGCATTACGAATGCGCTGCTCTACCAACTGAGCTATGCCGGCAAGACCATTTGCTGTTGTTTCTGGACCGAGCCTGAAAGCGCAAGCAAAACATCTTTTTTCTCCCAGTTCGCTGCCTTTTTTGGGGCCCGATCTGGAAAGACCGAAACTATATCAGAGTTTTTTCGAGATGGGCAGCAACGAGCTAAAAAAATTCAGAAAAAAAGGGGATTTGCGTGCGCTGAATTTTTAGTTCATAATTTCGGTCTTGGCAGATCCCCGATAGCTCAGTCGGTAGAGCGACGGACTGTTAATCCGCAGGTCGCTGGTTCGAGCCCAGCTCGGGGAGCCAAAAGAATGTTGGGCCGCTCACGCAAGTGAGCGGCCCTTTTGGTTTTTGCGCTGGTGTTTCGTATTTGCTGCATGTATTCACTACGTGGGTAGCCGCTACGTGCGCGGGCCACCAGGCGCGTGGTTACCAAGAGCATGGCCGCTAAGCGTGCATCGAAAAGGTCTGCTTCGACCAAGTGTGCTTCGACTAAGAAGGCGATCGGCATGAATGATGACAAGCATGATGACAAGCGCGACCGCGATCAAAGCGGGCAGGGCGACCGGCCTGTGCAGGACAAGCGCATCGGCGTCACCGTCATCTCGGGCTTTCTGGGCAGCGGCAAGACATCGCTCTTGAATCGCCTGCTGCGAGAGCCCGCCTATGCCGGCGCGGTGGTCATCGTCAATGAATATGGCGATATCGGTGTCGACCATCATCTGGTTCGTCTGGCGCCGGACAGGGTCGTGCTGGTCGCGGGCGGTTGCCTGTGTTGCGTGGTCAGCGGCTCAGTGGTCGACACCTTGCGAGATCTCTTCATGCAAGCCCTCGCGCGCAAGATCAAACCGTTCCGGCACGTCATCATCGAAACCAGCGGTCTTGCCGACCCTGCGCCTATCCTCTTCACGCTGAAACACGAGCGGTTTCTGGCCGAGCGCTACGCGTATCGTGGCGCAATCGTCGTGGTGTCGGCGGTGCACGGCGCCAATCAACTGGACGCGCAGCCCGAGGCGGCCCGGCAGCTTGCGCTGGCCGATAAGGTCGTGATCAGCAAATCCGATCTTGGCGATGTGGCGCAACTGCACGATGTCGAACAGGCGGTCGCGGCCGTCAATCCTGGCGCGCGCCGCTTCGTGCAACGCCCGGATGCGCCTCTGGCCGATGGCTTGCGGGAAAGTCCGGACCTCTTCGCCCGGCGCGATGGGGGCTTCACTGCAACGTGGCTGGGGGCATTCTCATTGCCGTCCGCTCGTCGTCATGCGGACGTAAGCGGTTTTTCGCTCACGCTGGAAACGCTGCTGAGCCCGGCGGCGTTTCTGGCGGGCATTGCGCGCATCCAGGAGCGCTACGGGCAGGGCGTGCTTCGGATGAAGGGTATCGTCTGCTTCGACGGAGAAACACTTCCCTGTGAAGTGCATGGCGTGCATGGCGAGTTGTATCCGTTGCAATCCTTGAGCGAATGGCCGGATGGTGTGCGCGCCTCTCGGCTGGTGTTCATCATTCGCGGTTTGGAAGTGCCGGAAGTTGCCGCCGCCGTGCGCCAGGCATTGGGGCAGCCGGCCGCGTGATCGCGCCGAAGGACCCCGTTTCATTGATCGATATTCCGTTGCGGATGCTGCACGGAAATACGGTATAACCGGAACGGTCTGATGCACTCGCCGAGCCAATAATGGATCGACTGAAAGCCATGCAGGTGTTCGTCGAGGTTGCCGACCGGGGCAGCCTGTCGGCGGCTGCCGTCCATCTGGATATGTCTCGCGCCATGGTGTCGCGATACCTGGCCGAGATGGAGCAATGGGTCGGCGTGCGTCTGCTGCATCGCACGACGCGGCGCCTGAGTCTCACGCCGGCCGGCGCTGAAACCCTTCCGCGCTGCCGCCAGATGCTGGACATGGTCGGTGATCTGCACAGCGCGGTCGCCACGCCGGAAGATACGCCGCGCGGCCTGCTGCGCATCACGACGAGCATGTCGTTTGGCGCCCGCCATCTGGCGCCGGCCGTTACCGACTACGTCAAGCGCCACCCCGGAACATCCGTGGATCTGATGCTGGTCGAGCGGGCGGTCAATCTGGTGGAAGAGCGCGTCGACCTCGCGGTGCGCATCACCAACGATCTGGATCCCAATCTGATTGCGCGCAAGCTGGCCGTTTGCCGATCCGTGGTCTGCGCATCCCCGGAATACCTGGCGCGCGAAGGCGTGCCCGCGCGCATCGAAGATCTGTCGTTGCGCAATTGCCTGACCCATTCGTATTTCGGCAAGAGCCTGTGGCGTTTCGAGCGCGATGGCGAGCCGGTCGACGTGCCGGTGGGCGGCAGCATCAGCGCCAACGAAGTGTCGGTGTTGTGCAGTGCGGCGGTGGAGGGGGCGGGCATTGCCATGTTGCCGACTTACTACGCGGCGGAATATATCGCCTCGGGCAAGCTGCAGGTCATCCTGCCTCAATGCAAACCCCAGGAACTCGGCATTTATGGGGTGTACGCCTCGCGTCGGCAGATGCCCCTGATTCTGCGTTCGATGCTGGATTATCTTGCCGAGCGGCTGGGGTCGGTGCCGTGGGACAAGCCTGGGGGCTAGTGCCGGCCTGCGTACCGGGCGGTACGTCGAACTTCAGGTCAGGCCATGGACCGTGCCGCATGCGAGGCCGCGAACTGCGTGCGCTGCAGCTTGAGGCCCGAATATATGGCGGTATAATTTGCCGGCATTTGACTCAGAAAATACCTAACAATCGTTCCGGCCTGGTGGCAGGCCGGCGCAATCCAGAGCCCTGCTCGGTTTGCGCAAGGGGGCGAGCCGGTCTGGCAGTGGCGTGTCCGCCGCACGGCAATGGCCGATGCCCGTCGGTTCTAGTCTTTGCTATCAATTTTTGCGGAAAAGGTTGGTGCCGAAGTTTCCGGCGCGTTCCGCAGCCATATTGGCGATAGGCGTCAGCGTTGCTGGCGCCAGCTTTTCCAGAATTTGCTCAGACGTTTTGCCGCGGCCGCGCAGCCGCGGCAGGCATTCCGCCTTACGGGCGCCAGCGTGGCGTTTTAGCGCATGGCGGCGCCATGAGGCGGGGGTGCGGTGGTAAACAGGAACCCAGTGACAATTTCGCAAGCCAACATTGACTGTTGCGTCGCCGCTTTTGCGGCGGCTTGGTCGTTTGCGGGTGAGCGTCGCGCGGGAGTCTCCGTGGGTAGCCGTGCCGAGATGTCTGGATTCGGATTCCGCAGCGCCGCGGGTAGTGGCGTCGACATGCATCGCGGTGCGGGTTTGCATGGCAACACTGGCCGCTCGATGACTGGCCGCTCGATGACTGGCCGCTCGATTTTTTATTTTGAATCCGGCGCCGAAAATGAAAAAGGCCCGGCAAATGCCAGGCCTTCATCAAATTGGTTGCGGGGGCAGGATTTGAACCTACGACCTTCGGGTTATGAGCCCGACGAGCTGCCAGACTGCTCCACCCCGCGTCTGAGAAAAGAATATTAACCTTATTTCCAACCGAGCGCAAGTTAGCCCTTTTTTGAATTTGGATGTCGATGAACGATAGCGAGGCAATACTCGTGCTGGAAACCGCGCTGCTGTGCGCGGTGCAGCCGATGCAGATTTCCGATATGCGCAAGCTGTTCGGGGATGATGAACAATTCGACAGCGGCACGGTGCGCCGGCTTCTTGAGACCTTGCAAGGCAATTGGGCCGACGGCGGACTGGAGCTTGTGCAGCTTGCCTCCGGCTGGCGTTTTCAAAGCCGCCCCAGCATGCAGCGCTACCTGGAGCGCCTCAGCCCTGAAAAACCGCCCAAGTATTCGCGCGCCGTGATGGAAACGCTGGCCATCGTTGCGTGGCGCCAGCCCGTGACGCGAGGCGACATTGAAGATATCCGTGGCGTGACGGTTTCGTCGCAGATCGTGAAGGCTCTCGAGGACCGCGGCTGGATTGAGGTCATCGGTCATCGTGACGCGCCTGGTCGTCCCGCGCTGTTCGGCACCACGCGCCAGTTCCTGGATGATCTGGGGTTGCGCGCATTGGACGAGCTGCCGCCGCTGGAAACCGCTCACGCAGCCGCCGCGCTGGCGGGGCTGGATCTGGGTGAAGTGCAGCAGGTGTTGGGCGAGACGCCGGAGCCGGCCGAAGGCGAAGGCGGCGCGGACGCAGCGTCGGAACCGGCCGAAGGCGAAGGCGGCGCGGAGGCAGCGTCGGAACCGGGCGATG
>DMTA01000100.1:0-5645 GCA_003454835.1 Achromobacter sp.
GCTGGATGAGGTACGGCTCGATGACGTCCTCGATCGTGTCGCGCTCTTCGCCGATGGCCGCGGCCAGGCTGTCCACCCCGACCGGACCGCCATCGAACTTGTGGACGATGGCTTCAAGCAGCTTTCTGTCCATCAGGTCCAGACCTTGCGGATCGACTTCCAGCATGGCGAGCGCACGGCCCGCGACGTCGGCGTCGATCGTGCCGCCCGCCTTGACCTCGGCGTAGTCTCGCACCCGGCGCAGCAGACGGTTAGCGATACGCGGCGTGCCGCGCGCGCGACGCGCCACTTCGGCCGCGCCGTCCGGCGTGATGACCGCGTTCAGCAGGCCCGCGCTACGCGTCACGATGTGGCCGAGATCGGCAGCGTTGTAGAACTCGAGCCGCGAGACGATGCCGAAGCGGTCGCGCAGCGGATTGGTCAGCATCCCGGCGCGCGTCGTGGCGCCTACCAGCGTGAAGGGCTGCAGATCCAGCTTCACGCTGCGCGCGGCCGGGCCTTCGCCGATCAGGATGTCGATCTGGAAGTCTTCCAGTGCCGGGTAAAGGATTTCCTCGACGACGGGCGACAGGCGATGGATCTCGTCGATGAAGAGGACGTCGTTCTTTTCCAGGTTCGTCAGCAGCGCGGCCAGATCACCGGGACGCTCAAGCACCGGGCCAGAGGTCTGGCGCAGCTGCACGCCCATTTCGTGGGCGATGATGTGCGCCAGCGTGGTCTTGCCCAGGCCGGGCAGATCTTCGATGAGCAGGTGTCCACCGGAAAGCAGGGCGACGAAAGCCAGCCTGACTTCCGGCACCTTGCCGAGCACCAGGGCATTGACCTGATCCTGTGCCTCCCGCAGGGCCTGGCGCAGTTGATCGGTTAGCATGCTGGGCATGGGGGACGGAGCTGGCATGTTCGTCTCACGTTCGGGAACCATTCGATTCTATCCATAGAGCAATGCAGGGCGAACAGCGCGCACGTACGATTTTTCTCTGGTTATGGACGCTCGTCACAGCGGCCAAGCTGCTTGTGGCCGCGCGTCTGCCCCTGTTCGTGGACGAGGCGTTCTATTGGCAGGAAGGCCAGCACCTGGCGGCGGCGTACTCCGACCTGCCGGGATTGACCGCGTGGCTGGCGCGCCTGGGCGTGGAACTCGGCGGCCAGCACGTGCTGGCGCTGCGTCTGCCGTTCCTGGCCATCGGCGCGCTGCGGCAGGTTCGGGTCGATCTCGAAGGTGGCCAGCACGGCACCGGTCGGGATGATGTCGCCGGCGGCGCCGGACAGCTTCAGCACCGTGCCGGACACCGGCGAGGGCACTTCCACCACGGCCTTGGCGGTCTCCATCGACACCAGCGGCGCGTCCAGCTTGATCACGTCGCCTTCCTTGACGAACCACTCGACGATGGTCGCGTCCGGCAGGCCTTCACCCAGGTCGGGCAGGTTGAAATTCTTGGTCTGGCTCATGTGCAGTTCTCTTCCAGCAGTTCCAGTTCGCGGGCCGGCAGCCAGCCCGTCGCGCCATTCGCGCGCTCGGACCACCACCACCCACCATGTTCGTGATGCAGCTTCACCATCTCGCCGTTTTCCACATCCAGCTCGCGGGCGTCGTAGTCGCGCAGGGCTTCGGCGCGACCATCATCCAGCAGCTGCAGCCAGGCGACGGGCGCCCATCCAGCGCGCCCATCGTTGGTGCGTACCCAGGCAAACGCCGGCCATTCCTCGTCACGTACACCGACTTCGACGATCTGGCCGGTGCGGAACCGGAGTGGATTGGAATACTGGCTGCGGTAAGCCCCAAGGAGCCGTGCCCGCATGTCAGCCTGCCGCCACCGCGCGCTTGGCCGCGGTCACGATCCGGTCCACGCTGGGCAGGTACTTCATTTCCAGGCGGAACAGCGGAATGTGGGTGTCGTAGCCGGTAACGCGCTCGACCGGGGCCAGCAGGTCGTACAGGGATTCCTCGGCNNACGACCACGCAGCGGCCGGTCTTGGCCACCGATTCGGCGATGGTGGCGAAGTCCAGCGGACGCAGCGTGGCCACGTCGATGACTTCGGCACTGATGCCTTCGCCGGCCAGCTTGTCGGCCGCTTCCAGCGCTTCCTTCACCTGTGCGCCCCAGGCCACCAGGGTCACGTCGGTGCCGTCGCGCAGCACGAAGCACACGTCCAGCGGCAAGGCTTCGCCGTCGTTGACGACCACTTCCTTGTACTGGCGGTAGATGCGCTTGGGCTCCATGTAGATCACCGGGTCGGGATCACGCATGGCGGCCAGCAGCAGGCCGTAGGCACGCTGCGGGCTGGACGGCAGCACCACGCGCAGGCCCGGCACGTTGGTGAAGATCGATTCGTTGGCTTCGCTGTGGTGTTCCGGCGCGCGGATGCCACCGCCCCACGGCACGCGCAGCACCATCGGGCAGTGCAGGCGGCCACGGGTACGGGTACGCAGGCGCGCGGCGTGGCAGATGATGTGGTCGACCATCGGGTAGACGAAGCCGTCGAACTGGGCTTCGGCCACCGGCTTCATGCCCTGCGCGGCCAGGCCGACGGTGAGGCCGGCGATGGTGGTTTCATCCAGCGGGGTGTCGAGGATGCGCTGCGAACCGAAGCGCTGCTGCAGGCCGGCGGTGGCGCGGAACACGCCGCCGTTGACGCCCACGTCCTCGCCCAGCACCAGCACCGACGGGTCGTGTTCCAGCTCCCAGGCCAGGGCCTGGGTGATGGCTTCGATCAGGGTGATGGGGGTAGCGGTCATTGCGATATCTCCACCGGCGACAGCGGCGCTGTCGGCGGCATTGGCCTGGGAAGCGGATGCGCCCGTCTTGATGTCATCCATGGCGCTGCTCCAGGGCAATGGCGGCCGCGCGCTGGGCCAGCAGGTCCGCCGGCGGATCGGCATACAGGTAGTCGAACATCGCCTCGACCGGCTGCACCGGGGTGTTGAGGTACTGGTTCACTTCCTCGTCCACCTTGGCCGCGCACTGCTCGACCCAGGTCTTTTCTTCGTCGTCGCTCCACACGCCGTTGGCGATGAGGTACTTGCGCAGGCGCAGCATCGGCTCACGGGTCCAGGCGTCCTTCACCTCGGCGTCGTCGCGGTAACGGCGTGCGTCGTCGGCGGTGGTGTGGTCGGACAGGCGGTAGGTCAGCAGTTCCAGCACGGTGCCACCTTCGCCGGCCAGGCCGCGTTCGCGGGCCTGTTCCATCGCGGCCAGCACGGCGATCAGGTCGTTGCCGTCCACCTGCAGGCAGTGCAGGCCGCCGGCCAGGCCCTTCTGGGCCAGGGTTTCGGCACCGGTCTGGGCCGAACGCGGCACCGAGATCGCCCAGCCGTTGTTGACGATGCACAGGATCAGCGGGAGCTTGTAAGCGCCGGCCGAGTTGAGCGCGGCATAGAAGTCGGTCTTCGAGCTGCCGCCATCGCCGCACACCGCCACCGCGATCTGCGGTTCGTTGTTGAGCTTGAACTTCAGCGCAGCGCCGGCAGCGTGCAGGCACTGGGTGGAGATCGGCACGCAGAACGGGAAGTCCTTCACCGCGTTGCCGGTGTAGTCGTTGCCGCGCTCGTCGCCGCCCCAGTACATCAGCACGTCGTACGGGCGTACGCCACGCATGAACATGGCACCGTATTCGCGGTAGCTGGGCGCGAACACGTCGCCGGCCTTCATCGCTGCGCCGATGCCGACGTGTGCGGCTTCGTGGCCCAGGCAGGCGGCGTAGGTGCCGAGCTTGCCGGTGCGCTGCAGCGCGATGGATTTGCTGTCGAACGTGCGTACGTACAGCATCTGCTTGAACAGCGGCACCAGGACGGCCGGATCCTTCAGGGATGCGGGCAGGTCGTCACGGACGAGCTTGCCGTCCGCGTCCAG
This sequence comes from Achromobacter sp., assembly GCA_003454835.1. Lineage (GTDB taxonomy): Bacteria > Pseudomonadota > Gammaproteobacteria > Burkholderiales > Burkholderiaceae_B > Achromobacter. Next base: position 3,852 of record DMTA01000100.1, read on the forward strand.
GTACTGCAGGTATTCGATCTTGAACTCAGCGGCAACCGTCATTGCGTACTGCACCTTCGACAGAGAAGTTACAAATGATATGAATCGCCATGTTAAGGATTGCGTACGAAATAGCCTTCCTGCGGCGCAACACNNCATGTCCGTCGACAACAACCAACGCGATCTCGAAGCCGGCATCCACACCGACCTGCAGGGGCGCCTGACCTACGGCGGCTACCTGCGCCTGGACCAGCTGCTGGCCGCGCAGCAGCCGCTGTCCAACCCGCCGCACCACGACGAGATGCTCTTCATCATCCAGCACCAGACCTCGGAGCTGTGGCTGAAGCTGCTGGGCCACGAGCTGCGTGCGGCGATCGGCTTCCTGCAGCGCGACGAAGTCTGGCAGTGCCGCAAGGTGCTGGCGCGCAGCAAGCAGGTGCTGCGCCAGCTGACCGAGCAGTGGTCGGTGCTGGAAACGCTGACCCCGTCCGAGTACATGGGCTTCCGCGACGTGCTGGGCCCGTCCTCGGGCTTCCAGTCGCTGCAGTACCGCTACATCGAGTTCCTGCTGGGCAACAAGAACGCGCAGATGCTGCAGGTGTTCGAGCACGACGTGGACGGCCAGGCGCAGCTGCGCACCGTGCTGGAAGCGCCGAGCCTGTACGAGGAATTCCTGAAGTACCTGGCGCGCTTCGGCCACGATATCCCCGACCTCTACCGCGACCGCGACTGGACCCAGCCGCACGTGTCCGATGACAGCCTGCAGCCGGTGTTCGCCCGCATCTACCAGGACACCGACCGCTACTGGCGCGAGTACTCGCTGTGCGAGGACCTGGTGGACCTGGAAACCGCCTTCCAGCTGTGGCGCTTCCGCCACATGCGCACCGTGATGCGGGTGATCGGCTTCAAGCGCGGCACCGGGGGTTCGTCCGGGGTGGCCTTCCTGCGACAGGCGCTGGAGCTGACCTTCTTCCCCGAGCTGTTCCAGGTGCGCACCAGCCTGCAGGTCGCGCCGCCGGCCGACCTGGCCTGAGCCCCATTCAGCAAGGCCGCCGGCGGTTGGCTGAATCGTTTCAGATGCAAGTTCAGCGAGCAGGCCGTGACCTGCCTCAAACGGCGTGTATTTGACGTGAACGCCAGAAGTCGGTGATCCTCGCGCGTTGCTCCAGCGCACATCGGATGTGCCGTCCATCCACCGAACCAGGAAATCCGCATGAGCCTAAACGCCACTGCGAACACCCCAGAGCCGGCCGTGCCGGACTTCAAGACCACGATGGGCCACCCGCGCCCGCTGTGGATGCTGTTCATGACCGAGTTCTGGGAGCGCTTTGCGTTCTACGGCATCCGCTGGGCCTTGGTGCTGTACATCGTCGCCCAGTTCTACAACGGCAGCGCTGCCGGTGAAGGCGACGCCAGCCGCATCTACGGTGCCTACCTGGCCCTGGTGTANNCGGCGCGGTCATCATGGCCGCCGGCCTGTTCATGATCTCGCTGCCGCAGGAGCACATCTTCAAGCTCGGCCTGGCCACGATCATCGTCGGCAACGGTCTGTTCAAGCCGAACATCTCCACCATGGTCGGCAAGCTGTACGGCCTGAAGGATGAGCGCCGCGACTCNNGGCTTCACCATCTTCTACATGGGCATCAACATCGGCGCGATGATCGCCCCGGTGCTGACCGAGTACCTGGCCCGCAAGGTCTTCGGTACCGATGCGATGCCGTCCTACAAGGTCGTGTTCATCGCCTCGGGCGTGGGCATGCTGGTCTCGCTGGTGTGGTTCTACATCGGTCGCGCCGGCCTGAAGGGCATTGGTGC
>DMTA01000100.1:5782-6108 GCA_003454835.1 Achromobacter sp.
GGCAAGGTGCAGCGCGACCGCGTGATCGCCATGCTGATCATCTTCGCCTTCAACGTCATGTTCTGGATGTTCTTCGAACAGGCCGGCAGCTCCTTCACCTTCCTGGCCGAGAACATCGTCAACCGCCAGATGGGCGAATGGACCTTCCCGACCGCATGGTTCCAGTCGGTCAACTCGGTGGCGATCATCGCCCTGGCGCCGATCATTGCCTGGATCTGGGTCAAGATGGGCAGCGCCAATCCGTCCATCCCGCGCAAGTTCGGCCTGGGCCTGCTGTTCAACGGCGCCGCCTTCGCCCTGCTGATGTTCGCCCTGTCGCAGATGGT
>DMTA01000100.1:6159-6432 GCA_003454835.1 Achromobacter sp.
GAGCTGTGCCTGTCGCCGATCGGCCTGTCGATGGTGACCAAGCTGGCCCCGGTGCGCCTGGTCGGCTTCGGCATGGGTGGCTGGTTCCTGTCCACCGGCATCGGCAACAACCTGTCGGGCATCTTCGCCGGCGCAGTGTCCGGTGAAGGCGGCATGACGATCGAATCGGCACTGAAGGGGTATACCTTCGGGTTCTGGGCCCTGATCGGCTCCGGCGTGGTGCTGTTCCTGATCGCCCCGCTGATCAACAAGCTGATGCACGGCGTCAAGTAA
>DMTA01000262.1 GCA_003454835.1 Achromobacter sp.
CAACGGCCTGCCCGCGGTTCAGGCGCTGAACAACGGCCAGACGCTCACCGAAACCATCCGCTACACCATCACGGACGCGGACGGCGACAAGAGCGAAGCAGTGCTGACCATCACCATCAACGGCAAGACCGACGGTCCCCCGGTCGTCACGCCGGTTGACAGCGACGGCAACGTCACCAGCGCACACAACAGCGTCGTTGAAGGTTCCAACGCGACGGTCACCGGTTCTGTGGGCGTGTCCGCCGAAGCCGGCATCACCACCGTCACGGTTGCTGGCCGCGATGTGACTGGCGCCTCTGCCGCCAACCCGGTTGTCATCACCACCGACAAGGGCATCCTGACGGTCACCGGCTACAACGCCGCGACCGGCGTCATCTCCTACTCCTACAAGGAAACGGGCGGCGCGGATAACCACTCGGCGGGCGACGACTCGGTACGTGACAGCTTCAAGGTCACGGTCACCGACCTGGCGGGCAAGTCGACAAGCAATGACCTAGTCATCCAGATCATCGACACGGCTCCGGTCGCCAGGAACGATGCGGCTTCCGTTACGGAAGACAGCACAACGCCGATCAACGGCAACGTGCTCGCCAACGACACGCTCGGCGCCGACAAGAGCACCGTCGCCATCACGACGACCGACGCCAAGTACGGCAAGCTGGTCGACAACGGCGACGGCACCTGGTCGTACCAACTGAACAACGGCCTGCCCGCGGTTCAAGCGCTCAACAACGGCCAGACGCTCACCGAAACCATCCGCTACACCATCACGGATGCGGACGGCGACAAGAGCGAAGCGACCCTGACCATCACGATCAACGGCACCAACGACGCGCCGGTCCTGCAAGCCCACACGAAGGAGATCCTGGAAGACCAGACCGCCACCGGCAACGTGCTCCAGGACGCGACCGATGTGGACAGCAAGACGCTGACCGTCACCGAGTTCACTGTGAATGGCGTGCGCTACGAAGCAGGCAAGACCGCCACCATTGCCGGCGTCGGCACCCTGCTGATCGGCGCCAATGGCAGCTACACGTTCAAGCCGGACGCCAACTGGAACGGCGATGTGCCGCAGGTGAAGTACACCGTGTCCGACGGCGCGGCCTCGACGACGTCCACGCTGGATATCGACGTGCTGCCGGTCAACGACGCGCCCGTGTCGCAAGATGCTTCGGGCAACGTCACGGAAGGCAAGACCTACACCTTCGGTTCGGGCGACTTCGCGTTCTCCGACCCGGTGGAAGGTCACGCCATCAAGTCGGTGATCATCGACTCCCTGCCGACGGGCGGCACGCTGATGCTCAACGGCAAGGCTGTCACTCAAGGCCAGGAAATCAGCGCTGCGGATATCCAGTCGGGCAAGCTGGTATTCCAGGCCGCCGCCACCAACGTTGGCGAAAACGCGGGCTCCACCTTCGACTTCCGCGTCAAGGACACCGGCGGCACGGCCAACGGCGGCCAGGACACTTCGACGCAGCAGACGTTCAAGCTGCACGTGGACCAGTTCGTCGGCGGCAACAACACCAACGACACGGTCAAGGGTGGAACGGGCAACGACGTGCTGCTGGGCGACCAGGGCGGCATGGTGAAGAGCGTGACCCCGGGCAGCAGCTACAACATTGCCCTCGTGCTGGACTTGTCCGGCTCGATGGACGACAAGTGGGGCAGCGGCAACAGCGCGGAATCGCGTCTGGCTACCGCCAAGAAGGCGCTCAAAGCATTCCTCGAGGGCCAGCTGGCTCACCATGACGGCTCCATCAACGTATCGCTCATCACGTTCGAAGGCAGCGGAAGCAAGCTGCAGAAGTCGATCTCGGGCTTGACGACGCAGAACGTCGACGACATGGTCGACATCCTGATGGGCCTGAAGAGTGGCGGCGGCACGCCTTATGGGTCGGCGTTCAACCAGGCCAAGAGCTGGTTCGACGGCCAGCCCGAGACGGACAGCAATGGCAATCCCTACAAGAACCTGACCTTCTTCCTGACGGACGGCGAGCCTACGGACAACTCCTCGTCGCGCGACAACGCCTTCAACGGCCTGTCGAAGGTTAGCGACGTTTACGGCATCGGCATCGGCGACGGCGTCTCCGTCTCGACGCTGGACAAGTACGACAACACGGGTTCCTCCTACACTTCCGGCGGATCGGTTGTCGCATCGTTCGAGTCCAACTCGGGCGTGAACAACGTGAACAACTGGGAGAAATCGGGCACCGGTGAAGTGACGGACTACAACAACGGAAGCAACTGGTGGCCCGACTACCGGATGCGCATCACCGACACCAGCGTGAACGGCAACGCCTATGTCGTGACGATGGCCGAGTCCCACAAGATGATCGTGACTTCCGCGTCCGGCGCTTCGTTCGGGTTCAATGCGTTCCTGGGCAACCAGGGCGCGGGCGACACGTTCGAATGGCGCTTGCTGATGAAGGTTGGAAACGAGTGGAAGGTGGTCGAGCGGGGTACCCAAGCCGACACCACGACCGGCATTTTTGGGCCTGGCGAGTATCGCTTCCAGTTCGCTGTGAGCGACAACAGCAATAACAACGCTCGGTTCCGCGTCGACATCGACGACATCCGTACCTATACGTCGGGCCGCACCGGCCAGTCTCAGGTCGTGCTGAACCCGTCGGACCTGGAAACGGCCCTGATCAGCGGCAACACCAGCACCGAACTGGCGCCTGTCGGCAACGACAAGATCTACGGCGGCGACGGATCGGACATCCTGTTCGGCGACGCGATCAACACGGATCAGTTGCCGTGGGGCGTCAATGGCAATCCGGCCAAGCCCGCCGACTACGCCGACGGCTCCGGTCTGGATGGTCTGAAGCTGTTCCTGCTGCTGAAGAACGGCACGCAGCCGACGGACGCCGACCTGCACAAGTTCATCTCGGACAACCACGGTCTGTTCGACGTGCAGGGCGACACCCGTGGCGGCAATGACGAGCTGCATGGCGGAACCGGCAACGACATCCTCTACGGCCAGGGCGGCGACGACATCCTGTACGGCGAAGACGGCAACGACATCTTGTACGGCGGTGCGGGCAAGGACACGCTGTACGGCGGCGCCGGCAACGACGTCCTGATCGGCGGCAAGGGCGACGACATTCTGCACGGCGGCGATGGCAGCGACACGTTCAAGTGGGAATTCGGCGATCAAGGCACGACGGCGAAGCCGGCCGTGGACGTGATCAAGGACTTCTCGAACGCCACGATCGCCAACGGCGGAGACGTGCTGGATCTGCGCGACATGCTGCAAGGCGAAAAGGATGGCACGCTGACCCAGTACCTGCACTTCTCGAAGGACCCCGCCAACAGCGCCAACACGGTCATCGAAATCAACACCGACGGCAAGATCGGCCAAGGTGCGGACCAGAAGATCATTCTGGAGAACGTCGATCTGACCAATGGCGGCAAGCTGGCAACGGATCAGGCCATCATCAATGACCTGCTGCAGAAGGGAAAGCTGAACGTCGATCACAACTAAGCATCGACCTCGCGGGGAGGGCCGGCTTCGGCCCTCCCCGTCCCGCACGACGCATTTTTTTCAACGGCGCATTCTGAGACGTCGAAAAATGTGAAAATCCGTTTCATGCCCTTAACCCGCCGTTACCGTAGCGCGCTGACTCTGTGCCGTGTGGCGCTGCTATGCCTGGCTTGCGGGTGGAGCGGCAGTTCGGCGCTGGAGATCAACACCGACAAGCTGCAAAGCCTGTCGGCCAGCCGCTATGGCGCCAAGGGCGCAAAGTCCGTATCGAACTGGCTGCAACTGCTGCGCAGCCCTGCCCCCGCAACCGACCGCGACCGTCTCACCGTCGCCAACGATTTCTGGAACCGCGCCCTGCTCTCCGGCGAGGATTCCATCATCTGGAAGCAAGCCGATTACTGGGCCACGCCACTCGAGTCGCTAGGCAAAGGCGCCGGCGATTGCGAAGACTACGTCATCGGCAAGTATTTCACCCTGCTCTCGATGGGCGTGCCGGCCAACAAGCTGCGCTTCATCTACGTGCGCGCGCGCATCGGTGGCGCGGCCAGCAGCAGCCAGGTGGCCCACATGGTGCTGGGTTATTACGAAACCCCCAATGCCGTCCCGCTGGTGCTGGACAGCCTGATCTCAACCATCCTGCCGGCCACGCAGCGGCGCGACCTGACGCCGGTTTTCAGTTTCAACGCCGAGGGCGTCTACGTGGACGGCAAGGCGGCAGCGCCCGTCGACCGCCTTAGCCGCTGGCGCGACCTACTTCAACGCATGGAACGGGAAGGCATCCGCCCCTGATGTCCGGAAACAAGACTATGTCCATACTTCGTCAGCTACTGCTCAGTGTGACCCTCGCCATCAGCGTGATTTTGCTGGGGACGCTGGCGCTCAGCGTCAACTCGGCGCGCGAGTATCTGTCCGGCCAGCTCCAGGTCCAAAGCACCGACGCGGCCGTCTCCCTGGCCCTGTCCCTGTCGCAACCGGCGAACAACGACCCGGTCGTGCAGGAACTGCTGGTGTCGGCGCTTTACGACGGCGGGCACTTTTCGCTGGTGCGTCTGACGGATCCCGACGGCAAGGTGCTGATCGAACGCAAATCAACGGCCACCGCCGCGTCCGTGCCGGCGTGGTTCCAGGCGCTGGCGCCGCTGGATAGCCAGGCAGCCAGCCACGCGGTCAGCGACGGCTGGCGGCAGATCGGCGAAGTCACCCTGATCGCCAACGATGCTTACGCCTGGGAAGCCTTGTGGCGCAGCAGCCTGAAGATGATCGCGCTGGTCGTGGGCGCGGGCATCCTGTGGGCCATGTTTGCCTTCGTGCTGGTCGGGTGGATCAAGAACCGCCTGCTGCGCGAGATCAGCGATCACGTCCGCGGCATCGGCCGCGACGCGCCGGGCGAGCAGGTCGAGGCGCGCGTGCCGGAACTGTCCGGCGTGGTGCAGGCGCTGAACCAGACGCGCGAACGCATTCATGCCAGCGTCGAGGAACAGAACGCAAAGATCGAGTCCCTGGAACTGGAGCTGAACCAGGACCCGGTGACCGGCCTGCCCAACCGCAAATACTTCGTCAACGAGTTCCGGCGCGCGCTGGAAACCCGGCCCGCGCCGGGCACGTCGCGGATCGATGGCGGTCATGTGCTGGTGTTCCGCCAGCGCGATCTGGCCGATCTGAACCGCCACATGCCGCGCGAATTCATCGACCAATGGCTGCGCACCGCGTGCGAACGAATCCAGGGCACGCTCAAGCGCATGCACGTCGCCGCGCCCATGCTGGCGCGGCTTAATGGTTCGGATTTTGCACTGCTGTTGCCCGGCTGCGCTGCGCCGCAGGCCATGATGGTGGCCGAGCAGGTCCGCGCGGATCTGCATGCCTCGCGCATTCCGGTTGGTGAGGGCCATCTTTGCCGTTGGGCGCAGGCCATGACCGATTACGGACACGGCAGCCAGGCCGGCGCCGTGCTCGCCCGCCTGGATTTTGGCCTGATGCGCGCCGAAAGCGCCGGCAACGACCAGGTCGTGATCGCGGGCGCCACCGACATGCAGTCGCCCTCGGAAGCGGGCGAGCGCGCGTGGAAGGACGCGATCCAGACGGCGTTGGAAAGCCGGCAGTTCGAACTGCTCACCGAACCGCTGTTGGCGCTGGACGGCCGCACGGTGCGCACCGAAGCCATGCTGATGCTGCGCACCGCGCCCGACCAGGAGCCGATCCCCGCCACGCTCTTCATCCCGCCCGCGGTGCGGCTGGACCTGGTGGCGGAATGCGACCTGGAATCCGTGAGGCTGGGCCTGGAATGGCTGGCCAGCCATTCGGGCGAACTTGCCGTGCGCGTGGCGCTGCCTTCACTGCGCGGCCAGAAGTTTTTGCGACAGCTTGCACTGCTGCTGACCGAAAACCGCCCGCTGGCGCGTCGCCTGTACGTGGAAATCGACGCGCACGGGTTAGTGGAATGCCACGAGCAGATCACCGCTTTTGCGCGCGTGGCGGCGGAATTTGGCGCACACATCGGCGTGCGCCGCCTGGCGCAGCAGTTTGGCGCGGTGGCGCAACTGCACACGCTGCCGTTGTCCTACGTGAAGCTGGGCGGGGGATTCGTAGGTGGGATGTCGCAAAGCCCGGGCAGCCAGCAGTTGACGGCGTCGGTGCTGGAAACGGCGCGTTCGCTGGGAATTGCGGTCTATGCGGAAGACGTGCCGGACGCCGAGACGCAGCGCATTCTGCATGGCCTGGGCATCGAGATCATGCGCGGCCAGGGCGTCAAGACAGCGAGCGGCGTGTAAGTCAAAGGGGCCGCAGCGGCCTGCGATTGGCGCGTCCAGGCACGCCCCGCCGCAGAAAAAAGACCATGAAAAACGGCCCGCGCGGGCATTGCTGCGCGGGCCGTTTTGCCGCGTAAGACCGTGCCGTCCTAGCGCGCGGCCTGTCCTTTCGACTGTTCGTAAAGCGGCATCACCTTCTGCGACGCCGATTGCAGATCGCTGATGCGCGAGGCGGCCGACGGGTGGGTCGAAAGGATCTCGGGTGGTGCGCTGCCCTGGCTGGCGGCACCCATCTTCTGCCACAGCGTGACGGCGGCACGCGGATCGTATCCCGCCCGGGCCGCCAGTTCCACGCCCATACGGTCCGCTTCGGTCTCGTGCGTACGGCTGTTGGGCAAGGTGAACATCACGCTGGTCAACTCACCGCCCAGGTCCGACGCCGCCTTGGATCCCGTCGCAATGGACAGCACCTGCAAGCCCAGATTGGTCGCCATCTGCTGGGACACGCGCTCGCGCGCATGTTCACGCAAGGCATGGGCGATTTCGTGACCCAGCACCGCGGCCAGCTCATCGTCGGTCGGCTTGATCTGCGAGATCAGGCCGGTGTAGACGGCTATCTTGCCGCCGGGCATGCACCAGGCGTTGACCTCGTCGCTGGAAAGCACGTGGACTTCCCATTTCCAGTTGGCCGCATCGGGACGGAACACGCCCGCCTGCGCGATCAGGCGCTGCGAGATGTCGCGCACGCGCGCCACCTGCTTGGCGTCGCGATCCAGCAGGCCCTTGGACTTGGCCTCCTGCAGGATGTCGGCGTACTGCTGGTTCGCTTCCTGTTCCAGCGCCTGCGCCGGCACCATGGTGGACATGTATTGCTTGCGGTCAACGCCCACGGCGCCTGACTGCGTGGTGTTCATGCTGGTGCAGCCGGCCAGGACGGCCAGCGACAGCACGGCCCCGGCATTGCGCAGAAAATGACGCTTCTGTTTCATGTCGGCCTCCAAGCCAATTCAACTATGGGAAAACGTATCAGACGGGGGCCGCGCCGCACTGACCACGATGGCGCAGTGCGTGGTCGATCAGCACGAGCGCAAGCATGGCCTCGGCGATGGGCGTTGCGCGGATGCCCACGCACGGGTCGTGGCGGCCCAGCGTCTGCACCATCACCGGCTCGTTGGCGCGGTTGACCGAGCGGCGCTCGACGCGGATGCTCGACGTGGGTTTGATGGCGAGCGACACGGTGATGGGCTGGCCGGTCGAAATGCCGCCCAGCACGCCGCCGGCGTGGTTGCTCAGGAAGCCCTCGGGCGTGATCTCGTCGCCATGTTCCGAGCCGCGCTGCGTGATGCAGTCGAAGCCCGCGCCAATGGAAACGCCCTTGACCGCGTTCAGGCCCATCATGACGTGGGCGATGTCGGCGTCCAGTCGGTCGTAGATGGGTTCGCCCCAGCCGGCCGGCAGGTTCTCTGCGACGACCTCGATGCGCGCGCCGATGGAATCGCCGTCCCGGCGCAACTGGTCCATATAGGCTTCCAGTTCGGGGACGACCTCGGCGTTGGGGGCATAGAAGGGATTGTTGGGCACTTCGTCCCACGAAACGAACGGGATGGCGACCGGGCCCAGTTGGCTCATGTAGCCGCGCACCTTGACGCCGTACTGCTCGGCCAGCCACTTTTTGGCGATGGCGCCGGCCGCCACGGTGGGCGCCGTCAGCCGCGCCGAGGAACGTCCGCCGCCGCGCGGGTCGCGCACGCCAAACTTGCGCCAATAGGCGAAATCGGCGTGGCCCGGCCGGAAGGTGTCCTCGATGTTGGAATAGTCCTTGCTGCGCGCGTCCGTATTGCGGATCAGCAGCGCGATGGGCGTGCCGGTGGTGACCCCTTCGTAGACGCCGGACAGGATTTCGACCTGGTCGGCTTCCTGGCGCTGCGTCACGTGGCGCGAGGTGCCCGGGCGGCGGCGGTCCAGTTCGAACTGGATGTCGGACGCGTCCAGGGCCAGTCCGGGAGGACAGCCATCCACGACGCAACCGATGGCCGGACCGTGGGATTCGCCGAAATTCGTGACGGTAAAAAGGGTACCTAGGGTATTGCCGGGCATAAGGAGTCAACAGGTCGGGTTTGCAAGCAACCCCGATTATGACACCGCCGCAGCCAAAGCCTGGATTTCGGCGGCGGGCGCCGGTCGGCCCAGCAGAAAGCCCTGCATCACGCGGCATCCCAACGCCTTCAGGATTTCGCGCTGTCCCTCGGTTTCGACGCCTTCGGCCACGACCGGCAAGTGCATCGCCTGGCAGAGCCCGAACAGGGCCGAAACGACCTCACGGCTGCCGGCGTCCGATTCCAGCGCGGAAATGAAGCTGCGGTCGATCTTGACCCAGTCGATGGGCAGATGGCGCAGATGGTTCAGGCTGGAATACCCGCAACCAAAGTCATCCAGCGCTACCCCGATGCCCATGTCGCGCAGCGTGTTCAGGATCTTCACGTGCCGCTCGTAGTGCAGGATGAAGATGGACTCCGTGATCTCCAGCACCAGCTTGCGGGGCGACAGCCGGGTAGCGGCCAGCACGTCCGACACGAGCTGAACCAGCCCGTCCTCGTTCATCTGCTTGACCGACAGGTTCACATGGACGCGCCATGCCGACGGCCATAGCGCCGCCTGCGTGCAGGCGCGCTCCAGGATCCAGGCGCCCAGCGGCACAATCAGGCCGCTGCGTTCGGCCAATTCAATCGTCACAGCGGGCGACACGCTGCCCAGCACGGGGTGATGCCAGCGCAGCAGCGCCTCACATCCCTGCACCACGCCGGTCGCGCTGTCGCAGACCGGTTGGTAATAGAGTTCGAACTGTTCCATGGCCGGAGTCGTCAGCGCCAGCCGCAGGTCGTTTTCCAGGCCTTGCTGATCCCGCTGCCGCGCCAGGAGGCGGAAATCAAAGAGATTCCACCCTTCACCGCCCCGATCCTTGAGCGGCACCATCGCGACCTGCACGCAACGTTGCAATTCCTCGACGCTGCGGCCGTGGGCGGGATAGAGGGCGGCGCCGATCCGGAAGACGGCGATCAGGGGACGGGCCCCCAGTTCATACGGCGCGCTCAGGTCGGCCAGCAGCTTGGCGGACACCTGGGCAGCGCCCTCCTCGTCCACGCCCGGCACGCAAACGGAGAATGAGTCGGCTCCCGTGCGCGCCGCCATGCCGCCGAGCGTGCGTGCGACCAGGCTGATGCGATCCGCCACCTGAACCAGCAACGCCTGGTCCTCGCCGGCGCGCAGCATGGCGCTGATCTGAGCGTAGTGTTCGAAACTGATGAGAAAAAAGGCGCCGCGGCGCGTCGTACCCTGGGGCTGGCCCAGCCAGGCACGCACGCGACGATGCAGCTCCTGTTGGCTGAGGAGGCCGGTCAGTTCATCCCGCGTCAGCCGGCGGCGCAGCGCACGATCCCGGCGGAAGAACAGCAGACTGATCGCTGCAAGTGCGCCCGCGAGCGTCAGGCACAGTGCGAGCAGGTAACTCTCACGCACGGAGCCCCCCTATCCAATGCCCCCGACGTTGCGGCCCGGCCATGGGCCCGGGAGCTGTAACATATTTTAAATTATGCATTGTTTTCGCAAAAAAACGCCACATTTCGGAGGCAACGCGCCCCTTTCTCCTGACTTTCTTCGAATCCTGAATTGCTCGCAGCGGTCATGGCGGGGTCCTTGAATAGCAGTCACAGACCGGTCCTCTCGCCATGCCTCGACCCATCTACGACACTGCAACCCCAAAAATTAATACGCAGTGTCTCAATAGTTCTCAAACGGCCAATTCTCACGAACGAAATAATTACACACCTTGTCTGATATGACCGAGGATTTCGTAATATTCTGTGCGTTCTGTGACAGGTCCGATTACAGCGACCGCGTTGTCGGCTGTCGTTTCGTAACGTGTGTCACGTTTGATATCCAGGTTTCCATCCCGCGCCAGCCCACGAAGGGACACGCAAGTACATGCCCACACTACGCCGGCTGCTTCTATGCTCCGCCCTTCTGGTCGGCTTTATCCTGCTGGGCGCTCAGGCCCTCGGGATGCTGGCGGCGCACCGCTATCTGAATACGCAGCTGTCCCAGCAAAGCGAATCGGGCGCAAACGCGCTCGCCTGGGCCTTGTCGCACAGTTCGGGCAGCCACCGCGAACAGGTCGAGCTAGCCGATGAACTGTTCGGTCAGGGCCTCTATGCGCTGGTCAATATCACGAACGAAGGGAACGTGCCGCATGTGGAGCGCCGGACGGGGCCGACTGCCGCAGGCAGAGAACGCGACTGGCGCGCCGCTTGGCTGAACATGGAAGCACCGGCCGTTTCGCGGCCGTTCATCATTCCCGGCGGGCAAGCCAAAGGCACCCTCACCGTGCAGGCGGATGCGCGCCTGGCTCGCGACACGCTGTGGCAAGGCGGCATCCGGGTACTGGGTCTGGTGCTGGCGGCGGCCGCGTTCTGGGCGCTGTTTGCCACTAATCTCGTGCGCTGGATCGAGGCCCGCACCTCGCGCGACATCTGCGAACGCGTGCGCGCCCTGGCGCCCGGCGCCGACGCGACATTGACAGGATCCTGCGAAGTGCCTGGCGTGGATCAGGCGCTGGTCGATGCGCAGCGCCGCGTCGCCGCCACGGTCGAGGAACAGAACGCCCGCATCGAATCGCTGCAAAGCGAAATCTACCGGGACCCTATCTCGCGTCTGTCGAACCGCAAGCATTTTGTTGATCAATTCAGGCTTGCGCTCGCCGACAAATCCGACGAAGCCGGCGGCCATCTGCTGATGTTCCGTCAACGCGACCTCGCTCAGATCAACCGTCACCTGTCGCGCGCCTTCACCGACCAGTGGCTGCGCTCATCGTCGGACCGCCTGCGCAAGCTCGTGCAGGAGTTTGGTGGACCCGGCACGCTGATCGCCCGGATCAGCGGATCGGATTTCGCCCTGCTGCTGCCGCGCACCTCGGCGCCGCAGGCCAGCGTGCTGGCCGAACGCGTGCGGCGCGAGTTGCGGTCGCTGCGCGTGCCGATGGATAAATACGGCTGGTGCCGGTGGGCGCTGGCAATGGCGGCGTTTGCCCCGGGTGACAACATGAGCGACATCCTGGCGCGCCTGGACCACGCGCTGATGTGCGCAGAGAGCGCGGACGACGACCAGATCACGCCGGCAAGCCAGGCCGCCGACAGCACCCGCATCGGTGAATACAGCTGGCACGACGCGCTGATCACCGCGTTGGAGCAGCACCGGTTCTCACTGACGGCGCAGCCCTTGCTTGACCTGTCCGGCGCCTTGCTGCACCACGAGGCCTGCCTGACGCTGCACGATGCCGCCGGCACGGATCCGGTGCCCGCCTCGATCTTCATGCCGCCGGCCGTGCGCCTGGGCCTGTCCGCCGAATGCGACATCCAGGCGATCCGTCTGGGTCTCGACTGGCTGTTCACCCATGACGGCGCGCTCACCGTGCCGGTATCGCTTGCCACCCTTGCCCAAGGATCGTTCTTCGCGCGGCTTGAACGCATGCTCGACGACCGGCCCGCACTGTCGGCGCGGCTGATTCTCGAAGTCGACGCGGCTGGACTCGTCGAACAAGGCGCAGACGTGCGCCAGTTGTGCGACATCGTCACCGGCGCCGGCGGACGGGTCGGGGTATCGCGGCTGTCGCAGCAGTTCGGCGCCATGGAGCACCTGCATGAATTTCCTGTCTCGTACGTCACATTAAGCGGCAGCTTCATCGGCGGCCTCTTGCAGAGCCCCGGCAGCCAGCACCTGGCCGCCACCGTGGTCGCGACCTCAATGACGCTTGGCATGTCGGTCTATGCGGCCGACGTGCCAGACGCGGCCACGCAGCTCGTCCTGGAAGAAATCGGTGTCCGCGCGATCAGCGGGGCTGTCGTAAACTCCGCCCACGCGCAAGACCTCGCGCATGATCACCAATGGGTTCCTAGTTGACGGAAGGATTGTTTCTTCGCACCCGCTGGCGTTTTCGCCACCTTCGCGCAAGCCAGCCCGGCTTCTTCCGGACAATCGTCTGGTCGGGAGTTGGCCTGCTGCTGTGCGCCTGCTTCTGGCCGGCCCACGCGCTCGCCTATGGATTGAATGCCGACGGACTCAATGCCGGCTACGACAATCTGCACTCAGGCCTGACCGCCGGCGTCGCCATCGCCTGCGCGATGGTGTGTGGCGCGGCTTGGGCGCACACGCGCATCGCCCTGTATGCGGCGGGCATGGCTTTCGCGCTTGTCGAAGGCCTGTTCCGTTCGCTGCCCGATCTGATGCCGCCCGGTGCGCTGCAGGCCGCCTCCTATGCCGCCCTGCTCGCGCTGACCGCCCCCCTGCTGCAAGGATCGCGCATCGCGGCCGGACTGGGCGCCGCGTGCCGGTGGATCAGCATCGCGCTGTCCGGCGTGGCCGCGCTGGCGCTGATCTTCGTGTATGAAACCGAATCAGGGATGCTGCCGGCCGCCATTGCAGGCGTGTGTGCAGCGCTGAGCGTGCCGTTGGCGCTGTGGTTCCTGGCCACTGCGATACGGCAGCGGTCTGGCCGCCCGGCCAACCTTGCGCTGACGCTCGCCTTTGGCGCATCAGCCTGGATCCTCGGACACGACGCCTGGCACGCGAGCGGGGCAGATGCCGCGGATGCGAGCTTTGAAGTATTTAGATTGATGCTGGTGTCGGGCACGCTCATCTGGCTGGCGCTGGACGCCTCCAACAGCGCCGCGCCCGCCAGCAGCAAGGGCACCGGATCGGACGCTGAACACCTGGCGCAAGGAGAACTGCGGCTGGCCGAACTTGCCGGCGCGCTGGACACGCAGCGGCAGATGAACGCGTTGATTTCGCACGAGCTGCGCGCCCCCCTTGCCACCATCAGCGCCGCGGCGCAATCGCTGGACATGATCCTGTCGGACAGCGGCGAAACCGTGGACACGCGGCTGGCGCGCATTCACCGGTCGGTCGCACGCATGACCGAATTGATGGATCAGTTGCTGAATCAGGATCGCCTCGAGGAACATGCCTGGAGTCCGCGTGGCGAGCAGACCGACATGGCTGACCTGGTGCGCGACGTAGTGAACGCCATGCGGCCGGACACCGCCCATGCTCTGGTGCTCGAAGCGCAGGCGCCGCAGCCGGTGTTCTGCGATCGCCCGCTCACCAGCGTCGTCGTGCGCAACCTGATCCATAACGCCATCAAATATTCGCCGGCCAACGAACCCGTCCGGATCGAGACGGGTCACACGCGGGTAGGCGACACGGCGATGACCTGGGCAGCCGTCGTGGACCGCGGGCCGGGCATTGGAGAAGAGGAGCAGGCGCGGATCTTCGAGCCGCGCTTTCGGCGTTCCGCGCATCGCGAAACCCAAGGCATGGGGATCGGGTTGTACCTGGCGCGGCGCATCTGCCAGAGCCAGGGCGGATCGCTGACGATGCAGAGCAAGGTGGGCGTGGGCACGCGCTTTGTCGTCACCCTGCCCGCCAACGGGCAATCGGCTTAAGCGCCCCGCGCGCCCCGGCTTCAGCCGGGGCCTTGGCCGGGATCAGGCCGCGAACACGTAGCCCTGGCCGCGCACCGACAACACCGGCAGCTTGAGGCCGGCGCTCTGCGCCTTGGCGCGCAGACGGCTAACCAGCACGTCGATACGCCGCAATTCAAACCCACCCGGGCTGTCCGGCAGAAAGAGTTCAGCCAGGGCCTGGCGGCTGACGGCACTGCCCGCGGCATCCATCAGGGCCACCAGAAACGTCCGTTCCTGCGCGCTCAGGTGCAGCGAAGCACCATCGGGCGCCACCAGAATCCAGCCGCCGTCCTGCAGCGACCAGTTGGTATCCGCCGACGCGCGCGTTTCGGCGTCGACCGGACGCGGCGCCTTGGCCAACCGCATGCGGCGCGCCAGGCTGCGAATGACCGAGCTGAGTTCCAGCAGGTCCACCGGCTTGGTCATGTAGACGTCTGCGCCGCCTTCCAGGCCGCGGACGCGGTCTTCGAGAGCGCTGCGGCCCGTCAGCATGACGATGCCCACCGGGCTCAGGGCGCGCAGTCGCGTCGCAACGGAAAAGCCGTCTTCGCCAGGAAGATGGGCGTCGAGAATGACGATGTCGCACGGCTGTTCCTGCAGGCGGCGGTAGAACGCCACTGCATTGTCACAAGCGAACGCCACGCGAAAGCCGTAGCCGCCCAAGCCCAACGCCAGTTCCTCGCGGAAGTCGGCATCGTCCTCAAGCAGTCCTATACATAGCAAACCATCTGCACCAGGCATATTCAGAGTGCTTTACATTGAAATTGTCGACAAATTCCTCTGGAGCGCCCCCACGCGATGAAAAGTGCTCCGGAGCCGGCAATCTTACGACTTTTACAATAGAAACGAATGATTGCAGCGAAAAAAACGGCGATATTTCACATTTTTGCCAAGCTTTTTTCTTAATGCCCGCGATATCGCCCGATTAATGTCGTCGACGATATCGCAAAATCATCCTCAGGACGAACAACTCACTTCGATTCCACCCGCCCAATCCGGTGGCAGGCTGGCATAACGTTCAAAACCATCCCGCGCGACGAAGGGATTGCGCAGCAGTTTCATGAGCGTTTCAATTTCGCTGGCGTCGCCGGCCTTAGCCGCGCGGATCGCCTGTTCCGCCAGGTGGTTGCGCAGCACATATAACGGATTCACGCCATTCATGGCGGCCGCCCTTTCCGCGGCAGGCCTGGCGTCCTGCGCGTGGCGGGCCAGCAACCTGTCAAGCCAGGCGCCAGCGGCGGGCCGGTCGATAAACAAATCCTCGAAGCCGCTGCGCTGCCCTTGCGTGGCGTCGGCCAGCCGGCGCCAGGACAGCGTGAAGTCCGCCTGATTGGCGTCCATCAGTTTAAGCAGATCGTCCAGCAGCGCCTCATCGTCGGGCCGCCACGCCGCCAAGCCCATCTTGGCGCCCATCTTGTCGTGGAAAGCGCGCGTGAAAACGGCTTCGTATTCGTCCAGCACCGCGCGCAACGCGTCGGCGTCCTGCACCAGCATGTGCAGACTACCGCCCAGCCGATACAGGTTCCAGAGGCCCACGGAGGGCTGCCGATTCCAGGAATAACGCCCTTCGGCATCGGAATGGTTGCAAATATGGCCCAGCCGGAAACCGTCCATGAATCCATAAGGCCCGTAATCCAGCGTCAGTCCCAGGATCGACATATTGTCGGTATTCATGACGCCATGGCAAAACCCCACAGCCTGCCAATCCGCCATCAGCAACGCCGTGCGCCGCGTGACTTCCCGCAGCAGATTTACGTACGGGGCCGTACCGGTTGCCGCATCGCCGGGCTCCACGTCGCGGCATTCGGGGTAATAGCGGTCGATCACATAATCGGCCAACGTTTTCAGCATGTCGGGCTGACGCCGCGACGACCAATGTTCAAACGAGCCGAATCTGACGAAACTGGGCGACATCCGGGTCACGATCGCGGCGGTCTCGACCGTCTCGCGCATGACCGGATCATCCGAAACCACCAGCGCAAGGGCGCGTGTGGTGGGCACACCCAACCCGAACATGGCCTCGCTGGCCAGGTATTCCCGCACGGACGACCGCAGCACGGCCCGCCCGTCGCCCATGCGCGAATACGGCGTCATGCCCGAGCCCTTGAGCTGCAGCTCCCAGGCGCCCGCGGGCCCTTGAACCTCGCCCAGCAGATGCGCCCGTCCATCGCCAAGCTGCCCTGCCCACACCCCGAACTGGTGGCCGCTATAGACGGCGGCCAGCGTATCGCCGCCAGGCAATGGCTGTCCGCCGGAAAACACCTGCAGGAACTCGGGGGTCGTCAGCACCGACGGATCCAACCCGATCAGGGCAGCCGCCTGCTCGTTGGCGTGCAGCAGACGCGGATTGTTCAGCCCGCGCGGCGCCAGCCGGGTGTAGAAGGCCTCGGGCAGCGCCGCAAAGGAGTTGACGGCTTGCAGTTCGGACAGGGACTGGGCATTCATGCGCGTTGACTCCGGGCAGCGCGCTTGGCGGGCCGCACATAAAAGATGGCGCTAAGGAAAAAGGTGGTGGACAAGATGATCTCGCCCCACGCCATCAAAACGGACAGCGGCGCCGGATCCGACATGGCGCGCACCACGCCTTCCATCAGATACAGCAGCGACAGCATGGCCGCCCATTGATAGGTGTAGAGATTGCCGCGCACGATGCCGCGCAGCGGAAACGCCAGCGGCAAGGCTTTCAGCAGCATCCAGGAGCCGCCCGGCCGCACCGGCGCCACCACGGTTTCCCAGGCGACACACAGCACGATCAGGGCAAACAATGAAACCGAGGCCACGAGGCGCAAGCGGGGGTTGAGTTCGGGATTCATGCTGCTATTATCGCCTGATGAATCGCCCCGCCGAGCCCGCCGCCGCTACGCCGGCGGTCAAAGAACGACCAACCTCGCGCATTTCCCGGGTCGCGAGGACCGGACGCGTATTTCGTTTCGTCGTCCAACGCGCCAACGAAGAGAAGCTGCTGCAGGTTGCCTCCAGTCTTACCTTCACCACCGTTCTGGCTATCGTCCCCATGCTTGCGGTGGTGCTGTCGCTGTTCACGGCATTTCCCGTGTTCCAGGAATTCCGGGTCGCCCTCGAAGACTTCCTCACCACGAGCCTGATGCCGCCGTCCGTCTCGGACAACATCATGGACTACCTGAACCAGTTCGCGCACCAGGCATCGCGCCTGACCGCCATTGGCGGCGCGTTCCTGCTGGTAACGTCGCTGCTGCTGATCATGACGATCGACCAGGCCTTCAACGACATCTGGCGCGTCTCGCGCCAGCGCCCCCTGCCGCAACGGGCGCTGGTGTACTGGGCCATCATTACGCTTGGGCCGGTTCTGGCTGGCGCCAGCCTGTGGGCGACCTCGTTCGTGGCCCGCGAATCTCTGGGCCTCATCAAGGACGTGCCCGAAATCATCAGTGTCGTCGTCTCGTTCATCCCGCTGGTGCTGACCGGCCTGGGTTTTGCCGCGCTCTTCGTCGTCGTGCCCAACCGCGACGTGCTGTGGCGCGACGCGCTGATCGGGGGTTGCGTCACGGCCATCGTGCTGGAAATCATGAAGTCCGCGTTCGCGTTTTACCTGACGCGGTTTCCCACCTACACGGTGATCTATGGCGCTTTCGCCACCCTGCCCATCTTCCTGCTGTGGATCTACCTGTCCTGGCTGGCCGTGCTGCTGGGTGCGACCCTTGCCTCCAGCGCGCCGCTGATCCGGCTGGGACGCTGGCACATCAACCGCTATCCGGGCGCCTCGTTCGTCGACGCGCTGGATGCGCTGCGCGCGCTGCGCCGCGCCCAGCTTTCGACGCCCGGCGGCGTGGCCGCCAACACGCTGGCCTCGGAGTTGCGGCTGCACCAGGATGAACTCAATGAAGTCCTGGAAACGCTGAGCACCATGGGACTGGCCACCCGCAGTCCCGAAGACAACTGGATGCTGACGTGCGACGCGCGCGAGACCTCGCTGGCGCCCGTCGTGGATCGCTTTCTGCTGGACCGAAGCCAATCCCGCGTACGCAACGACCCCAACATCCTGCGCGTCGCATCGTCCGTAAATTCGCCGCAAACTACGCCAACGCTGGAAGAACTCTGCGGAGAGGCGCAAAATACCGCAAATGGAGTCGCCCCAGTGCTGCAACTGGAAGCGAACAAGAAATAGCAAAGCATAGGGCGCAGCCCGCCCCAGGAGATACCGATGTTGAAGGTCAGTGAGATTTTGCGCGTCAAGGGCGATACGCTCTATACGGCGTCGCCCGACATGCCCGTGGCCCAGGCCGTGCAAACCATGAGCGAACAAGACATAGGCTCGCTGGTCATCATGGAATTCGGCACGCTGACCGGCATGCTCACGTTCCGCGAAATCATTCGCCACATGCACGCGCATGGCGGCGCGGGCGACACCACCATCCGTTCCATCATGGACGACGCGCCGGTCAGCGTTTCGCCCAACACCAGCGCCGACGAAGTCCAGCGCCTGATGCTCGAAAAGCACGCCCGCTACATTCCCGTCATGGACGGTCCCACGCTGATGGGCGTCATTTCGTTCTACGACATGGCGCAGGCCATCGTCGCGGCCCAGCAGTTTGAAAACAACATGCTGAAGGCCTACATCCGCGACTGGCCCGCCGAAAGCGCGGAACCGGCGCAGTCCTGAGGCCACAGGCTCCCTTGCAGCGCCGGCTGCGGATTCACATCCCGGCCGGCGCGGCCTCGCGCGTGGCGTCGCGCGCGCCCGGAGCATGACGCTGGCTGCGCCACGCGTCGTAGATCAGGTCCGGATTGTTCGCGGCCAAAAGGGCGGGATCCGACAGCATCCGCCGCCACCGCCGAGCCCCCGACTGGCCATTCACCAGCCCCAGCATCGGACGCGTCATCACCCGCAGCGGCACGCCCTTCGCAACCTGCCGCGCGGCGTATTCCGTCATGGCGTCCACGACCTGCGCATCGCTGGGCAGCCGCACCGACGGCCACAACTGCATCGAAACCTCAGACAGCACGCGCGGCGTATGCCATGCGGCGCGTCCCAGCATTACCCCATCAAAGACGTCGGCCGCCTGCACGGATTGCCCGGCATCGGCCAGCCCGCCATTCAGCACGAACGTGCAATCCGGAAAATCGCGCTTCAATTGCGCGACCACGTCGTAGCGTAGTGGCGGGATTTCGCGATTGTCTTTGGGCGACAGGCCCTTGAGCACGGCATTGCGCGCATGCGCGATGAACACGCGGCAACCGGTGTCATAGACCTTGCCCACGAAGTCGCGCACAAATTCATAGGAGTCGTCGTAGTCCAGGCCAAGACGATGCTTGACCGTGACAGGAATGTCCACGGCGTCCTGCATGGCCTTCATGCAGTCGGCCACCAGCGACGGCTCGGCCATCAGGCAGGCGCCAAAGGCCCCCTTCTGCACCCGTTCGGACGGGCAGCCGCAATTCAGGTTGATTTCGTCATAGCCCCATTGCTTGCCCAGCTTGGCGGCGTACGCCAGCGCGTCGGGTTCGCTGCCGCCCAATTGCAAGGCGACGGGATGCTCGGCCTCGTCAAAATCCAGGTGACGGGCCACGTTGCCGTGCAGCAGCGCACCGGTGGTGATCATTTCGGTGTAAAGGCGGGCGCGCGGCGCCAGCAGACGGTGAAAGTACCGGCAGTGGCGGTCAGTGACGTCGATCATCGGGGCGACGCAAAGCCGCCAGTCGGGGGAGTCCAAGAATCACTCTACAAAACAAAGGGATGCGGTATTTTACGGTGCTTGGCGACATTGTGCCCGCCGGGTTCCGCGCCCCATGAGGAACCGCCGCCGGAGGCCACCCGCCATGTGGTCTAAAATTGCGGCGCCGCGACCGTGCTCGCCCGTCCGCGCGTCCGCTAAACCCTAATACCGAAGATCCATGGCCGTATTCACCCCCGTATCCGATGACGACGCGCGCGCCCTGCTGGCGCATTTCGATCTGGGCGAGTTCGTCTCGCTTCGAGGCATTACGGCGGGTATCGAAAACACCAACTATTTTCTGTACACGACCCGCGGCGAATATGTCCTGACGCTGTTCGAGGTGCTGACGCAGGCTCAGCTGCCCTTCTACATCGAACTGATGTATCACCTGGCCGAACGCGGCATCCCGGTTCCGCAGCCGCAGACCCTGCGCGACGGCACCCGGTTGACCACGCTGCACGGCAAACCGTGCGCCATCGTGTCGCGCCTGCCCGGCGGTTACGAGCCGGCCCCCGGCCCCGCTCATTGCGCGCTCGCCGGCGCAACCCTCGCCCGTGCGCACGTCGCGGCGCAGGACTTTCCGATCCATCAGCCAAATTTGCGTGGGCTGTCGTGGTGGCTGGAAACCGCACCCAAGGTCATGCCTTTTCTCAGCCCGGCTCAGGCCGAATTGCTGACGTCCGAACTGGCCGCCCAGCAGGCCGCCACCAAGACGCCCGCATGGCAAGCCTTGCAGTCCGGCCCCGCCCATTGCGACCTGTTCCGCGACAACGTGCTCTTCGCCGGCACATTCGAGGATCCGCTCATGGGCGGCATCATCGACTTCTATTTCGCGGGCTGCGACACCTGGCTGTTCGACGTGGCCGTCAGCGTCAACGACTGGTGCATCGAGCGCGACACCGGCGAATTCATCCCCGAGCTGGTGCAGTCCTGGCTGGACGCCTACGCGGCGGTGCGCCCGTTCACGGACGCCGAGCGCGAAGTCTGGCCCCACATGCTGCGAGCGGCAGCCCTGCGTTTCTGGTTGTCCCGGTTGTACGACTTCTTTCTGCCCCGCCCGGCGCAGACGCTCAAGCCGCACGACCCGCGCCACTTCGAAAGAGTGTTGCAAGCGCGCCACCGCTCGGAACTGCCCGTCTTGCCGTAACCGCTACGCCCCCCATAATGGGAACAGCACCCCCGATTTGAGAGAACTCCTCCTCTAGAGAGCCATGCAAGCAGCATTTCTACCCGCGACGTCCGGCTGGCTTTGGGTCCGCGACGGATTCCGTCTGTTCCGCAAGCAACCCCTGGCCATGTTCACCTGGGCCATGGCCATCAGCCTGCTCGTCGTCTTCGCATCCGCCACGCCGCCGGTCGGCCCGATGCTCGTCGTGGCCCTGATGCCGATCATCACCCTGATGACGCTGTCCGCCTGCAAGCACGTCGAGGCCGACCGCGTCATGCTGCCGTCCATGTGGGGCAAGCCCCTAAAACAGCCTGGCGTGTTCCGCAAGCTGTTCCTGATGGGTCTGCTGTATGCCGGCCTTTGCCTGGTGACAGGCCTCGCCATCTTCCTGCCCTTTTCCGATTCGATCATGGAAGGCATGCGCATCGCCTCGGTCGAAAAGAGCATGGAACCGATTTTGTCGGCCATGGCCATGCCACTGATGCTGTTCGCGATCTGCTACGTGGTGATCGCGGCGCTGTTCTGGCATGCGCCCGTGCTGGTGGCCTGGCACGGCCTGCGCCTGACGCAGGCGCTGTTCTTCTCCGGCATCGCGTGCTGGCGCAACAAGTTGCCGTTCATGGTGTACGGGGTCTGCTGGATCATGGTGTTCCTGTTCATCGATCTGTGCGCCGGATTGCTGGTCGCCGTCGGGTTGTCGCCCCAGTTTGCCGGCACGCTGCAGATTCCGTTCAACATTGCGGCGGGCGGCGTCCTGTACTGCAGCTTCTATCCGACCTATACCTCCGTGTTCGGCATCAATAACGCCGGCACGCATCTCGACAACGGCAACGGCGCGCAGGCATAGCGCCACCCGCCACGGCGCAAGCGCCCTGCGCAGCCCCACCACCTGGCCGTTCCGGCCGATGAACGCCACGTCGATGGCGTAACGCATCCAGAAGGTGTGCACCGCGGCGCAGGGAGTCAGCAGCACGCCTGCCCGCGGCCCCGGCGGGGCCCGTCCCAGCAACCCGCACATCCGCCCCCACCAGCGACTCACCGTCAGCAACCGCAGACGCCTTTCGGGCGTTGAAATGGGGCGGCTCATTGCACGCTTTGCAGCAACTGAACCGCAATCGGAAACGCCAGCACGATGAACGTGCACGGAAAGATGCAGCCGATCAACGGAAGCAACATCTTCACCGGCGCCTGCATCGCCAATTGCTCGGCCCGCGTATGGCGATCGCTGCGGCACTGCGCCGCTTGCGCACGCAAGACCGGCCCCAGGCTGGTCCCGAGCACCTCCGCCTGCGCCAAGGC
>DMTA01000147.1 GCA_003454835.1 Achromobacter sp.
GACCAGGCGCGCGCGGGCGCCGGTGCGGGTGCGTTTGGCCGCGCCCTCGGCTTGGGCGTCGCGGGCCGTTTTCTTGATCGTCAGCGTCTTGCGCGGGCGGTCCTGTTCATCAGAGGACATACGAATCCTGGCGAATGTGCAAAGGTAGGGGTATCAGAAGGGTTTGACGACGACCAGCGCCACCACCACCAAGAGCAGCAAGACGGGAACTTCGTTGAACCAGCGATAGAACTTGTGCGAACGGGTGTTCTTGCCCTGTTCGAATTTGCGCAGCATGAGGCCACAGGCGTGATGGTAGCCGATGACGAGCAGCACGAAAAAGAGCTTTGCGTGCATCCAGCCGTTGCCGGGGCCCACGCCGATGCGGTAACCCACGTACAGCCACATCCCGAAAATGATGGCCACGACCGCCAGGATGGTGGTGAAGCGGTACAAACGGCGCGCCATGCCGAGCAGCGTTTCCTGGACGGCGCTGTCCGAGGTTTGCGCCAGATTCACAAAGATGCGCGGCAGATAGAACAAGCCGGCAAACCAGGAAGCGATGAAGACGATATGAAAGGTCTTGACCCAGAGCATGGCCATGGCGTGATCCGATGGAGGAAAGCCGCATTGTATGCGCGCCGGTGTCCGGCAGCCGTGGGCGAAGCGCCGTGAGTGCAGCTCTCTGAAGCCCGTGGGCGACGGGCGTGAGATCGGGCCGGTGCGTCATGGGTGCCAGACACCTCGTATTCGACGTGCCGTATCTGGTCGCCGGTGTCAGACACCCCT
Source organism: Achromobacter sp. (assembly GCA_003454835.1). GTDB lineage: Bacteria > Pseudomonadota > Gammaproteobacteria > Burkholderiales > Burkholderiaceae_B > Achromobacter. The sequence continues at coordinate 769 of DMTA01000147.1, forward strand.
CAGATCACATACAGATCCATATATTCATGGACCGGCATCGCTGCCAGCGTCTCCTGATCCAGCGACGCCGCCAAAATGCGCTGCTGCTGACGCGGCGGAAACACGCGTGCCAGATTGGTGCGGAATTTGGCCTCCAGGAGTGGGATGCCGTCAGCGCGGCGCCGTTTGTGGCCGATGGGGAATTCGCAGACGATTTCATCCAGCGCCGTGCCGTCGTTGAACTGCACGGTCAGCGCGTTGGCGATCGAGCGCTTGGCGGGATTGTGATAGTCGCTGGTGAACGCTGGGTCTTCGACGCAGACGATCTTGGCGCGCAATGCGTCGATGCGCGGATCCTGCGCGACCTCGTCTTCGTAGTCGCCCGCCGTCAGGCGCCCGAACAGCACCGGAACGGCCACCATGTACTGGATGCAGTGGTCGCGGTCGGCGGGGTTGTTCAGCGGACCCTTCTTGTCGATGATGCGGATGCACGCCTCATGTGTGCGTATACGGATCTGCTTGATGTCGTCGGCGCTCTTGCCCAGCGACTTCAACAGATCGTGGATCTGCATGGCGCATTCCACGGCGGTCTGCGCATGGAATTCAGCGGGAAACGAAATCTTGAACAGCACGTTTTCCATCACGTAGCTGCCGTAGGGCCGCTGGAACTTGAACGGCTGCCCCTTGAATAGCACGTCGTAAAAGCCCCAGGTCTTGGCGGTCAGCACCGAGGGATACCCCATTTCGCCGGTGCGCGCGATCAGCGCCAGACGCACCGCGCGGCTGGTGGCGTCGCCGGCGGCCCAGCTTTTGCGGCTGCCGGTGTTGGGTGCGTGGCGGTAGGTGCGCAGGCTCTGGCCGTCGACCCAGGCAAGCGACACCGCGTTGATCACTTCGTCGCGGGTGAGGCCCAGCATCTGCGCGACGACGGCGGTGGACGCCACCTTGACCAGCACGACGTGGTCCAGGCCCACCTTGTTGAATGAGTTTTCCAGCGCGATGCAGCCCTGGATCTCGTGGGCCTTGATCATGCCGGTCAGCACGTCGCGCATGGATAGCGGCGGCTTGCCCGCGGCAACCGCGGTGCGCGACAGCCAGTCGGCCGTGGCGAGGATGCCGCCCAGGTTGTCGGACGGGTGGCCCCATTCGGCCGCGAGCCAGGTGTCGTTGAAGTCCAGCCAGCGGATCATCGTGCCGATGTTGAACGCGGCCTGGACCGGGTCAAGCTGGAATTGCGTGCCGGGCACCTTGGCGCCCTGCGGCACCACGGTGCCCGGCACGACCGGGCCCAGCAGTTTGCGGCACGCCGGATACTCCAGCGCTTCCAGGCCGCAGCCCAGCGTGTCGATCAGGCAGTTGCGAGCGGTCTCGTACGCCAGATCGCTGCGGACTTCGTAGTTGAGCACGTAGTCCGCGATATCGGCCAGGACCTGGTCGGGCTCGGGACGTACGTTCGAGATCGGGGCAGACATAGCAGTACCTCTTCGGAAAAGTGAATACAGGTGGCCATGCCGCGCCCTCGATCGCGATTTACTTGCGCTTGTCTTTACTTGCGCTTGTCGATGGGCACGAACTTCTGATCTTCCGGACCCACGTAGTTGGCGGTGGGGCGGATGATTTTGTTGTCGATGCGCTGCTCGATGATGTGGGCCGACCAGCCCGCAGTGCGCGCGATGACGAACAGGGGGGTGAACATGGCGGTGGGCACGCCCATCATGTGATAGCTGACGGCCGAGAACCAGTCCAGGTTCGGGAACATCTTCTTGACGTCCCACATCACGGTTTCCAGGCGCTCGGCGATGTCGAACATCTTGGTCGTGCCGGCCTTCTTGGACAGCTTTTTGGCGACGTCCTTGATGACCTTGTTGCGCGGGTCCGAAACCGTATAGACGGGGTGGCCGAAGCCGATGATGACTTCCTTGGCTTCCACGCGGCGGCGGATGTCGGCCTCGGCTTCGTCCGGGGTTTCGTAGCGCTTCTGCACTTCGAACGCGACTTCGTTCGCGCCGCCGTGCTTGGGCCCGCGCAGCGCGCCGATGGCGCCCGAGATGGCCGAGAACATGTCCGAACCTGTGCCGGCAATGACGCGGGCCGTGAACGTCGAGGCGTTGAATTCGTGCTCGGCGTACAGGTTCAGCGAAATGTGCATCGCCTTGACCCATTCGTCGCTGGGCTTTTCGCCATGCAGCAGGTGCAGGAAGTGGCCGCCGATGCTGTCGTCGTCCGTCTGCACGTCGATGACGCGGCCATTGTGGCTGTAGTGGTACCAGTAGAGCAGGGCAGAACCCAGGTTTGCCATCAGGCGGTCGGCGATGTCGCGCGCGCCCGGGGTGTTGTGATCGTCTTTTTCAGGCAGCACGCAGCCCAGCACCGACACGGCCGTGCGCATCACGTCCATCGGGTGGCTGGCGGCCGGCAGCGCTTCCAGGGCGACCTGCAACTGCGCGGGCAGGCCGCGCAGGCTGCGCAGCTTTTCCTTGTAGGCCTTCAGTTCGGCCTTGTTGGGCAGCTTGCCATGGACCAGCAAGTGGGCGATCTCCTCGAACTCGCTGGTATCGGCGATGTCCAGGATGTCGTAGCCGCGATAGTGCAGGTCGTTGCCGCTGCGGCCGACGGTGCACAGTGCGGTGTTGCCCGCGACCACGCCGGACAGCGCAACCGACTTCTTGGGCTTGAAACCGGCTTTTTCTTCCGGCTTGGCGTCCGATTTGGCTTCTTGCTTCTTGGGAGCCGTGCTCATGTCTCTACTCCTTTCCTTACGCGATGGAAGATGCAATGGGGGCGGGCGCCGCCGCGGGTCTGCCGCGGCGCGCGCCTGACGTTGCGCAACTAGGCCTTGCCCTTCTGGAAGAGCGCGTCCAGCCTGGATTCGAATTCGTGATAGCCGATGCGGTCGTACAGTTCTTCGCGCGTCTGCATGAGATCGACGACGTTCTTCTGGTGGCCGTCGCGGCGGATGGCGGTGTAGACAGCCTCGGCGGCCTTGTTCATGGCGCGGAAGGCCGACAACGGATAGAGCACCATGCCCACGCCGACGCTCTTCAGTTCCTCGACGGAGAAGAGCGGCGTCTTGCCGAATTCGGTGATGTTGGCCAGCACCGGCACCTTGACGGCCTTCACGAAGCGATCGTAGGTGGGCAGGTCGTAGGCGGCTTCGGCGAAGATCGCGTCGGCCCCGGCTTCCACACACGCGAGCGCGCGTTCGATGGCCGCGTCCACGCCGTGCGAGGCGATCGCGTCGGTACGGGCGATCAGGTAGAAATCGCTGTCGGTGCGCGCATCGGCGGCCGCCTTCACGCGGTCGGCCATTTCTTCAGTGGTGACGATTTCCTTGCCGGGCCGATGGCCGCAGCGCTTGGCGCCGACCTGGTCCTCGATGTGGCAGGCGGCCGCGCCGAACTTGATCAGGCTTTTGACGGTGCGGGCGATATTGAACGCCGACGGGCCGAAGCCGGTGTCGATGTCCACCAGCAACGGCACGTCGCACACGTCGGTGATGCGGCGCACGTCGGTAAGGACGTCGTCCATGGTGTTGATGCCCAGGTCCGGCAGGCCCAGCGAGCCGGCCGCGACGCCGCCGCCGGACAGGTAGATGGCGCGATAGCCGGCGCGCTTGGCCAAGAGGGCGTGGTTCGCGTTGATGGCGCCGATGATCTGCAGCGGATTCTCTTCGGCGAGCGCGCGGCGAAAGAGGGCGCCGGGCGATTCGGGTCTGGCCATGGTTGTCTCCTGTTCTTGGTAGCCCACGACCTTATCGCGGGTCCGAAAAATAAATCTGTCCCCTGCGCGACAATCCCCGCGGCAAGATCTTTCGCCAAGAGAGCGAAGAGACAGGTGTATTTCACGGTACTGCGGTATTCAATGCGGTACGAACTGCGGTGCTGTGCTTCGGCGGCCGTGCAATGCGGACCCGTGCAATGCAGACCCGCTTAAGGATTGGGCCCGCATGAACGGGCCCAATCCTTTTACTGCAAGCTGCTTACTTCAGCAGGTCCTTGACGCCGTCGCGCTCTTCGAGGAGCTCTTTCAGCGTGAAGTCCAGACGCTCACGCGAGAAGGCGTCGATTTCCAGGCCTTCGACGCGCTTGTATTCGCCGTTTTCGGTCGTGACCGGCACGCCGTAGATGATGCCTTCGGGGATGCCGTAGGAGCCGTCCGACGGAATGCCCATCGTGACCCACTTGCCGTTGCTGCCCAGGACCCAGTCACGGACGTGGTCGATGGCGGCGTTGGCGGCCGAAGCGGCCGAGGACAGGCCACGGGCTTCGATGATGGCGGCGCCGCGCTTGCCCACAGTGGGGATGAACGTGTCGCGGTTCCAGGCGTCGTCGTTGATCAGCTTGGACAGCGACTCGCCGCCGACGGTGGCGAAGCGGAAGTCGGGGTACATCGTGGGCGAGTGGTTGCCCCACACGACCAGCTTTTCGATGTCGGCGACGGCCTTGCCGGACTTGGCGGCCAGTTGCGACAGGGCGCGGTTGTGATCCAGGCGCAGCATGGCGGTGAAGTTCTTGGCGGGCAGGTCCGGCGCCGACTTCATGGCGATGTAGGCGTTGGTGTTGGCGGGGTTGCCGACGACCAGGACCTTGACGTTGCGGCTGGCGACGTCGTTCAGGGCCTTGCCCTGTGCCGTGAAGATCTGTGCGTTGACGGACAGCAGGTCCTTGCGTTCCATGCCCGGACCGCGCGGACGGGCGCCAACCAGCAGGGCCACGTCGGCGTCCTTGAAGGCGGTGCGCGGGTCGCTGTGCGCGGTGACTTCCTGCAGCAGCGGGAATGCGCAGTCATCCAGTTCCATGATGACGCCCTTCAGGGCCTTTTGCGCTTTCTCGTCGGGGATTTCCAGCAGTTGCAGGATGACGGGTTGATCTTTACCCAGCATTTCGCCCGAGGCGATGCGGAATAGCAGTGCGTAACCGATTTGGCCGGCGGCGCCGGTGACGGCGACACGCAAGGCAGGCTTGGACATGGACGTTCTCCGTAATGGTTTGGCGAGAAAAAATCTCACCGATCAGTGTAATCGTTGGGCGCGGTAACAAGCGGCCGCGAAGGGCGCTGCGCGTCGCGCGGACAGCTTTGAATCCTAGATCGAATTAACGTAAGCGTCAATTGATCTTCTATCTTATATAAGACATAAGACGTTGGACAGCTCGCCTCCCGATATGCCACAATAGAGCGTTTATTCGAATGCGCCGCGGCCCACTGGGCCGCGCGCCTGTATCAAGCCAGAACACCGGCGGCAGCAGCGCATACGGATGAGTTCGCATCCCTGGCGCTGCCTTCTCATTCATCCGGATAAACATGACACTTTCAAGAAGATCCATGGCAGAGCCTCGGCCCGAAACCTCCTTACGCAATCGCGCCGCCCGTCCAACGGGCGAGGGAGCCGCTTTCAGTCCGCTCTACCGCCAGATCAAGGATCTGCTTGTCCAAAGCCTCGAACGCGGCGAATGGAAGCCCGGCGAGCTCATCCCCAGCGAAATCGATCTGGCCGCCCGTTTTCAGGTGAGCCAGGGCACGGTGCGCAAGGCGGTCGATGAGCTGGCCGCCGAGCACATGCTGCTGCGCCGCCAGGGCAAGGGCACCTTTGTCGCCACCCACCACGAAGCCCGCGTGCGCTACCGTTTCCTGCGCCTGGCCCCCGACGAAGAGGGCGAGGCCGGCCGCGCAGAAAGCCGCATCCTGGAATGCCGCCGCACCCGCGCGCCCGCCGAGATCGCCCGCGCGCTCGACCTGCGCGCCGGCGAGACCGTCGTGATGATCCGCCGCCTGCTGTCCATGGGGCAGACACCAACCGTGCTGGACGACATCTGGCTCCCTGGTTCCATTTTCCGAGGCCTCACGCTAGAGCTGCTGACCGCCAACAAGGCGCCGCTCTATGGCCTGTTTGAATCCGAATTCGGCGTCAGCATGGTGCGCGCGGACGAGAAGCTGCGCGCGGTCGCCGCGCCGGCTGAAGTCTGTACGCTGCTTAATGTTGCCGCCGGCACGCCGTTGTTGCAGGTAGACCGGGTGTCTTACACATACGGTGACCGCCCCATGGAAATCCGCCGGGGGTTGTACTTGACCGATCGATACCACTACCGCAATAGTCTGAATTGATGAGCTTTTTACCTACGATTTGATACCAACCCGTCTCTGGGCGAAAATACCGCGTTTGCCCGCAAGGGCCGCGGCGATTTAGCCGTAACGATTCCCTAGTTCCGAAACACCGAGGCCGTCATGTCCGACACCGCTGCCAAGCCACGTCCGCAGTTTCGCAATATTGGTATTGCGCAACTTGCCAGTTACCGCCTGCCCCTGGCCGGCAAGCTGTCCATCCTGCACCGCGTCAGCGGCGCGTTGTTGTTCCTCTGTCTTCCCTTGGTCATCCTGCCGTTGTTCGCGGCCAGCGTGGCCGCGCCCCAGACGTTCGCAGCCGTGGCCGCGTACGCAGGCAATCCGATCGTCAAGCTTGTTTTCCTCGTCCTCGTCTGGGGCTACCTGCACCACTTCTGTGCCGGCATCCGGTACCTGCTCCTCGATCTGCACATCGGCATCGACAAGCAGTCCTCCAAGAAGAGCGCCGGCGTGGTGTTTGGCGTCAGCCTCGCGCTGACCCTGGTGTTCGCTCTCAAACTGTTCGGAGTGCTGTAAATGGCCGCCGCTAAAAACTACGGACCCAAGCGCCTGGTCGTCGGCGCCCACTATGGCGTCATGGACTTCATCATCCAGCGCATCACCGCCGTCATCATGGCCGTGTACACGCTGGTGCTGCTCATCGGCATCCTGATGATGCCGGCCTTCACGTACGAACACTGGACCGCGCTGTTCAATTTCTACGTGGGCGTTCTTCCGGTTGGCCAAATCCTGGCCACCCTTGCATTCATTGCGCTGGCCTGGCATGCCTGGATTGGCGTGCGCGACATCTGGATGGACTACGTCAAGTCGGTGGGCGTGCGCCTGCTGATGCAAGTGCTGACGATCCTCTGGCTGGTCGGTTCGGTCGTTTACTTCGCGCAAATCCTCTGGAGCATCTAAGCCGTGGTCTCTGTCATGAAATCCTTGCCGCGCCGCCAGTTTGATGTGGTGGTCGTTGGCGCCGGCGGAGCCGGCATGCGTTGTTCCCTGCAACTGTCCCAAGCCGGGCTGTCCGTTGCAGTGCTCTCCAAAGTGTTCCCCACGCGTTCGCACACCGTGGCCGCGCAAGGCGGCGTGAGCGCCTCGCTGGGCAACATGAGCGAAGACAACTGGTACTGGCACATGTACGACACCGTCAAGGGTTCGGACTGGCTGGGCGACCAGGACGCCATCGAATTCATGTGCCGTGAAGCGCCGAACGCCGTGTACGAGCTCGAGCACTTCGGCATGCCGTTCGACCGCAACCCCGACGGCACGATCTACCAGCGTCCGTTCGGCGGCCACACCGCCAACTTCGGCGAAAAGCCCGTCCAGCGCGCCTGTGCCGCTGCCGACCGTACCGGCCACGCCCTGCTGCACACCCTTTACCAACGCAACGTTGCCGCGCGCACCCAGTTCTTCGTCGAATGGATGGCGCTGGATCTGCTGCGCAACGAAGCCGGCGACGTCGTGGGCGTGACCGCCCTCGAAATGGAAACGGGCGAAATCTACATCCTGGAAGCCAAGACCACGGTGCTGGCCACCGGCGGTGCGGGCCGCATCTGGGCCGCTTCCACCAACGCGTTCATCAATACCGGCGACGGCCTGGGCATGGCTGCCCGTGCCGGCATCCCGCTGCAGGACATGGAATTCTGGCAGTTCCACCCGACCGGCGTGGCCGGCGCGGGCGTGCTGATCACGGAAGGCGTGCGTGGCGAAGGCGGCATCCTGCTGAACAAGGATGGCGAACGCTTCATGGAGCGCTATGCGCCCACCTTGAAGGATCTGGCGCCGCGTGACTTCGTGTCGCGCTCGATGGACCAGGAAATCAAGGAAGGCCGCGGCTGCGGTCCGGACGGCAGCTACGTCGTACTCAAGCTCGATCACCTGGGCGCCGACGTCATCAACAAGCGTCTGCCCTCGATCCGCGAAATCGCCATCAAGTTCGGCAACGTGGACCCGATCAAAGAACCGATCCCCGTCGTCCCGACCATCCACTACCAGATGGGCGGCATCCCGGCCAACTACCACGGTCAGGTGCTCTCGCGTGAAAACGGCGAGAACAAGATCGTCAACGGCCTGTACGCCATCGGCGAGTGCGCCGCGGTCTCGGTCCACGGCGCGAACCGCCTGGGCACGAACTCGCTGCTCGACCTGATCGTGTTCGGCCGCGCCACCGGCAACCACATCGTGAACTCGCATCCGGAGCGCCAGCGCGCGCACCAGGACCTGCCGCAACAGGCCGTCGAGTTCTCGCTGGATCGCGTCAACAAGCTGGAATCGCGTACGTCCGGCGAAAAGACGCAAGACATCGGCAACGCCATCCGCTTCTCGATGCAGCGCCACTGCGGCGTGTTCCGCACGCTGGAATTGCTGAACGAAGGCGTGACCCAGATCGAAGATCTGGCCAAGCAAGCCGACAGCATCTACTTCAAGGACAAGTCCAAGGTGTTCAACACCGCCCGCGTCGAGGCGCTGGAACTGGCGAACATGACCGAAGTGGCCCGCGCCACGATCAAGTCGGCCGCCGCCCGCACCGAAAGCCGCGGCGCGCACGCGCTGGACGACCACCCGACGCGCGACGACGAGAACTGGCTGAAGCACACGCTGTGGTACTCCGAAGGCAGCCGCCTGGATTACAAGCCTGTTCAGATGAAGCCGCTGACGGTCGAATCCTTCCCGCCCAAGGCGCGTACCTTCTAAGTCCGGATTGAGCCTACTATGAGCACCAAGAGAATCGTCAAGTTCGAAATCTACCGCTACGATCCGGACAAGGACGAGCGTCCCTACATGCAGAAGCTGGACGTCGAACTCCAGCCCACCGACAAGATGCTGCTCGATGCGCTGGTGCGCATCAAGAACGACGTCGATGACAGCCTGGCCCTGCGCCGCTCGTGCCGTGAAGGCGTGTGCGGTTCCGACGCCATGAACATCAATGGCAAGAACGGTCTGGCCTGCACGACGAACCTGCGTGAATTGAAGGAACCCATCGTCCTGCGTCCGCTGCCCGGCCTGCCGGTCATCCGCGACCTGATCGTGGACATGACGCACTTCTTCAACCAGTACCACTCGATCCGCCCGTACCTCATCAACGACACGCCGCCGCCCGAAAAAGAGCGCCTGCAGTCGCCCGAGGCGCGCGAAGAGCTGGACGGTCTGTACGAGTGCATCCTGTGCGCGTGCTGTTCCACTTCCTGCCCGTCGTTCTGGTGGAATCCGGACAAGTTTGTCGGCCCGGCCGGCCTGCTGCAAGCCTACCGCTTCATCGCCGACAGCCGCGACGAAGCCACCGGCGAGCGCCTGGATAACCTGGAAGACCCGTACCGCCTGTTCCGTTGCCACACGATCATGAACTGCGTCGACGTCTGTCCCAAGGGACTGAACCCGACCAAGGCGATCGGCAAGATCAAGGAACTGATGGTTCGCCGCACGGTCTAGTTTTTGTGTATTTGAGGTGTACGAATGAGCAGGCTTACTGAACTGGAGCGGGCGCGACTGCGTTGGCGGGCGCGCCGCGGCCTGCTCGAAAACGACTTGATCATCACCCGGTATCTGGATGCCCACGAGGCTGAACTTACCGATGATGACGTGGCCGCATTGACCCAGCTTTTCGAGATGGGAGACAACGATCTTCTCGATCTGCTGCTGGCCCGTAAGGAACTCGAAGGCGAACTGGACACCCCCAGGCTTCGAGGCATTATTGGCCAGATGCGCGCGCTCTGATTAATTGAGAGGAATAAACATGAACCTGTCTGACAAAAAAGCCACGCTGTCCTTCTCGGATGGCAGCGCACCCATTGAGTTCCCTGTGTACAAGGGCACGGTCGGTCCGGATGTGATCGACATCCGCAAGCTTTATGGCCAGACGGGCATGTTCACGTTTGACCCCGGCTTCATGTCGACGGCTGCCTGCGAATCGGGCATCACGTACATCGACGGCGACAAGGGCGAACTGCTGTACCGCGGCTTCCCGATCGAACAGCTGGCCGTGAACTGCGACTTCATGGACATCTGCTACCTGATCCTGAACGGCGAACTGCCGAACCAGGAACAGAAGGCCGATTTCGACTCGCAAGTGACCCATCACACGATGGTCAACGAGCAACTGCATTTCTTCCTGCGTGGTTTCCGCCGCGACGCCCACCCGATGGCCGTCCTGACGGGCCTGGTCGGCGCGCTGTCCGCGTTCTACCACGACTCCACCGACATCACGAACCCGCAGCATCGCCACATCTCGGCCATCCGTCTGATCGCCAAGATGCCGACGCTGGTTGCGATGGCATACAAGTATTCGCAAGGCCAACCGTTCATCTACCCGCAGAACGATCTGTCCTACACGGGCAACTTCCTGCGCATGATGTTCGCCACGCCGTGCGAAGACTACAAGGTCAATGAAGTCGTCGAGCGCGCGCTGGACCGCATCTTCATCCTGCACGCCGATCACGAGCAAAACGCCTCCACCTCGACCGTGCGTCTGTGCGGTTCGTCGGGCACCAACCCGTTCGCCGCCATCTCGGCTGGTGTTGCTTGCCTGTGGGGCCCGGCTCACGGCGGCGCCAACGAAGCTTGCCTGCAGATGCTCGAAGAACTGCAAGCCAACGGCGGCATCGACAAGGTCGGCGAGTTCATGGAGAAGGTCAAGGACAAGAACTCGGGCGTGCGCCTGATGGGCTTTGGCCATCGCGTCTACAAGAACTACGACCCGCGCGCCAAGCTGATGCAGGAAACCTGCAAGGAAGTGCTCTCGGCCCTGGGCCTGGAAAACGACCCGCTGTTCAAGCTGGCCATGGAACTGGAACGCATCGCCCTGTCGGATCCGTACTTCGTCCAGCGCAAGCTGTACCCGAACGTGGACTTCTACTCGGGTATCGTCCAGCGCGCCATCGGCATCCCGACTTCGCTGTTCACGGCCATCTTCGCGCTGGCCCGCACGGTGGGCTGGATCGCCCAGTGGAACGAAATGCTGTCGGATCCCGACTACAAGATCGGCCGTCCGCGTCAGTTGTTCACCGGCTCGGTCACGCGCGACGTGCCCCCGATGGACAAGCGTTAATTCGCTACGCTTTTCCGGAAGGCGCCGCCTTCCGGCAAAACGCCAGTCAGCTCAGCGCCGACTGGCGTTTTTGTTTGGTGGTTACATGTTCGCGGCTACAGGTAGTTCATCGTGAAGGTGACTGCCGCATTGGCCGAGCCGGGTGTGACCTTGTCGCCCGTTTGACGGTATCTGGCCTGCAAGGGAATCTTGAAGCTGCCGCCCGTCGCGCTGTTGTAGCCGGCAAACGGCTGCCTTCTTCCCAGAATGGCGGGGTTCCCGTTTCCGTCCAGCAACTGGACGCCGACGCCCGTCGCCGAAGAGTTTGCGTCCAGACCGATGACCGCGTTTGCGGCGTCCACGACTGGAGTGGCGGCATCGATCTGATAGTGGATGGAACTCATTCCCGACGGGCAGCCGTCCAATGAAATATCGAATCCAACCAGCTGACTGGACGACCCCGTGCCGGTAAATACCGAGGATTTGGGTGTCCCGAGGAATACCGACACGTCGGGCGTGGTGCATACCGGAGACGTCACCGCCATCGCCATGGTGACGAACTGGATTTCGAGGCTCGTATCCGTGACGATACCGCCACCCGCTTCATTCGATGACGACGCCGCAGCGGCAATGGTGATCGGTGCGAGAATGCCGGTGGCCACCGGTCCGATTTTGACGAACATCGCACGAAGCTGTCCGCCGTTGGTGACGGCGCCTGCTGTGTTACATGCGCCGCCTCTCCAGATCTGCGTCAGGGCTTGAAATGCTGCCCACCCGCAGCCGTTAATGTAGCCTCTGCCGCCCAGGATGATGCCCAGGCCCTCGACGCCGGTCGCGTAAACCGTGTGGGTGATTCCGTCGACCACCTTGGTCCAACCCGAGCTGGGAATGAGTGTGCGCATACTCGTGCCGGTGCCGACGCCTGGGGGAACATTGCAATTGAACCAGTTGGTGGTGGCGTCGGTTTCCAGCCAGCCGGTCAGCGCCATGCCATTGGCCGCATCCCGGGGTACCGAGATGTGAGCCGGCGTGTTCACGGAAACCGAACTTATCGTCTGGGTGCAGATCGAGGCGGCCCACGAAGCGGTGGATCCAAACAAGGCAAGCAGCACGATCGCCGCATGCAGGATGGGTTTTTTCATCAGGATTCTCATCATCAGTTTTTGGCTACCCGGGTTATCGCCGACCGCTCGCAGAGCAGTCCACTCGCCTGAGGCAGCGATCCGTCTTTGGGCGGCCGCGCCGAAATGGCATAGCCGAACGTGCAAGTTTCGCCATCGTTTGCGCCCCATTTCACGGTCAGGATGCCCTGGGTGTCCTTCAACCCGCGCGCAAGGACGCGGCCGCCCTGCGCCACGACGCCCACGCTCTTTCCGTCCGCGTCCAGAACGTCGGCGGCGAAAGGAAGGGGCTCGCCGCTCGGCGTGGTGACGGTCAGCAGCGCGGCGCTGCCCGCGTTTTCGGTTTCGAAGGACAGCCGAACCACGGCACCGGCGGTGGGGGCCACATGTTGCTCGGTGGCCTTGAGTTCGACATTGAGAGGCAGGCCCTTGGGATCGAGTTCGACGCTGTTTCTGGCGTAGGGCGTCAATGTCGATACGATCGCGCGGCCCTTGGAATCGAGGCGCACGCCGCTGCTGTTGAGCACCCGCGCCCCCGCTGCGTCTTTCGCCTCGACGATGGCGACCGTTTCGCCGGAGGCGGGCGTCATGACGACGCCGCCGCCATAGGCTACGACGCCGCCGGACAGGCCTGCGCCATATTGCGTGTAGTTCGAACTGGTGCTGGCATTGGCCGCGACGGCGGTCACGGGGGTGAGGTACGAGGCGTTCGCCGCAATGTTGGTGTTGGCCGGGCTATTGGCAGACATGGCGCGTCCGGCGCTGACGCCATAGTTGAACGCGTTGTCTGCGCCGAGAGAGCCTGCCACGGATTGCTGGACACTGCTCGACCCATCCGATCCCTTTTGCAGGCTGGTCGACGCATAGACCGGGTTCTGATGGCGGCCCAGCGGGATGCCCACGTTGAGCATGACCTGGTTGTCCCACTTCTGCGTGCCCACGTTGAGTTGGCGGGTCGCAGAAACGCTGTAGTTCACTTTCTTGAAACTGTTGCTGTAGCCAGCCTGGATCTGCGTGTCGCGGCCGGACTTATCCCAATAATCCTGCGTCGAGCCGGTGAAATGGATGGAGCCATAACCCTGCGGAAGATTCTGGTTGATCGTCGCCTGCAGGCGGCCGCGCTGCGTGCCATACTGGCCAGCGCCTTGCCCCTGCTCATGCCGGGATCTCAGTTCCATGGCGTCAGCCATGCTGAGGTAGCCACGGCTGGAATAGCGGTAAGCGCCCAAAGTGAGGCTTGTGTTGGTGGGGGCCAGGAATTTGGAGTAGCTGAGTTTGACGCTTTGACCGTTGCGGTTCTTTTCTTTGGGCAGGCGCGTGGCCGCCTGGGTCACGTCCAGGCCAAACGCACCGAAATCGGTGTTCAGCGCGGCGCCGCCCATTACCGCGGCGTAGCCCTGCGCTCCGGTCAGGCCGCCGTACGCGGTCACGAGATTGTTGATGCCATGCTGCACGGTGGCTTGCGCCATCAGGGGCCGATCGGCCGTCTGCGGCGTGCGGTACTGGCCCGCGGTGACGCTGTACCGGGTCACGCCCGGGCGCAATGAATTCACCGCGCCGGAGAAGGGAACGCGCGACACCAGGACGCGGCCGTCGGCTTCGTTGACCACCATTTCCAGGTCGCCGCCGTATCCGGTGGCATACAGGTCGTCGATGATGAACGGGCCGGGGGCCACGGTGGTTTCGTAAATGATGTTGCCGTTCTGGCGGACCTGGACGCGCGCATTGGTGTTGGCGATGCCGCGCAGCGTCGGCGCAAAGCCGCGCTGCGATTCGGGATACATGCGATCGTCGCTGGACATCTGCACGCCGCGAAAGCCGACGCTATCGAAGGTGGACCCGTCCGTGAACGCGTCGCCGATGACCAGCTGGCTTTTCATGCCGGTGATGTTGCGCCGCAGATTGGTCTGCACGCTTTGATACTGCAGGCTGCTTTTGCTGCCTTTCGTCGCGTTGCCGGTGTGCCGCAGGCGCCAGGGGCCCACGTTAGCGCCGGCATTCAGACCGGCGAAACTCTGCGTCGAAGACTTGCCGTTGGCGCGGGAGGTGTAAAAGTTGGTGTTGTAATTCAGTAGTGCAGCCGGCACGCCTTCGTCCCAATGCTTCGGATCCACATAGCCGCGGCCCTGCCGGACCAGCGACGCCTGAGGCACCGTCACATTCAGCCGCTGTTCCCCTGCATCAAACTCCGCGCTTGCTTCTTGTACCAGCTCGGCCAGCGCAACGCACTCGTTGCCGCTCAGCCGTTCGGCAAGCGTGGCGTCGATCTTCGTGAGGTCGATGCCCACCATATCAACGAGCGCCTGGTCGAAACACGCTTGAAGCGGCGCGTTGCCTGATGAGGGCTTGCCGATCCGCACGTCGGAACGCCCCAGCCAGCGGTCGTTCACCAGAACGTCGAGGCGGTAGGTGCCCGGAATGGCGCTGTTTGAGCGCGCGAACTGGCTGACGTCCACGTTTGCTCCGCCCAAAAAGGCATCGTTGAATTCCACGTCCGCATCCAAGGCTGCGAGCTCGGCGCCCGCTGCCCATGCAGTTGCGCTGAGCAGGCTGAGCGTGATCGCGGCGAGCGCGAAATGCGGCGTGGTGGCAAGAGGTTTCATGGTGAGGGCGTGCGTGATCAGGCGCGGCGCTGTCGGCTGGATGAATCCGGCCGTTAGCGCCGCCCCTGCAGGCGTCGAGTCTTGGTTTTGAGAGCGGACTGCTGGCCGGTCAGTGCGGGCCGGTAACGCTTGGGTTGTGCTACGCGGGGCTGAGGGTGCGGGTGCCCTTGACGGCGCCGCCGTGGTCGTTGAGGAAGCGGTACGTCACATCGGTGTGGGCGCCCTGGACAACGTCGCCCACCAGGGGAAGGACCTTCTTTTCACCGGGGGCCAGCATGTCCCCGTCGGTGAACTTGGCGCGCTTGCCGTTGCTTGCCACATTCACTTCGATGAAGGTGACGTGATACGGAGTCGGGTTGGTGGCTTCAATGGCGTTGCGATTGCCGGATTTGACCAGGCGCCAGCTGACCTGCGAGGGCGCGTCCTCGGCTTTGCCTTTGAGACCTGCGGGACGGTAGAACAGTTTGATCCGTGAGCGGAAGGCCATTTGCAGCAGGTTCTGGCTGGCCTTTTCCTTGGGGGGAATTTCCAGCACGTTGAGCCAGAATACCGACTCCTTGTCCTGGACCATCGATTCTCCCGTGTGCATCAGACGCAGGGTCTGGCCTTTGCCTTGGTCGATGCGGGTGACGGGCGGGGTCACGATGAACGGGACCTGGATGGAGCCGGGCGCCGCCTTGGCGTCGCCCTTGTCGATCCAGGCTTGGGTGAGGGCAGGTTGGCTGCCCTCGTTCTTGAGCTTGACGTTGACTTCGGCCTGCCCAGCTTCATAGATGATGCGAGTGCTGCCAATGACGACGGATGCGGTGGCCGGCGCGGCGGCGGAAATACAGCCTGCCAACGCGGTGGCAGCAATAACTACGTTGAATGGGTTCATCGGATTCCTCGGACTATAACGGTGGGTCTTGACTACTGATCCGGGCGGCTTCAAGGCATTGCAGAGGCCGAGCCTGGCGGCCTATTGGTAAATGATGGTGTATTTGGCGGTGGCGGTTACGTTGCCGGCGCTGGCCTGACCGAGTGCGAAATACTGGGCCAGGTAATTGAGCGAGGCCTCTCCGCTGCTCAGGGAAACGGCCTTGGAGTTCTGGGCTTCGTCGGCCACCGTGACGTTGATGGGCGTTGCGTCGCCGTTCAGAAGGCGGATTTCAACGTTGTTTGCGCCGCCCGCGCCGATCGTCAGGTTGCCGGTTGCGGCATTGCCATTGGAGCCGGGTTCGAAAAGGGTGTGGACCATGCCCGTGTCCGGGGTGCATCCCGTCAGTCGGATGGTGAACGGCGTGGTACCGGCCGTTTGGCCTGCCGTGGTCAAGGCGTCGACGCCGACCGAGGGCATGAGCACGTTGAAGTTCTTGCTGCCGCTGCCGTTGCCGTCGATGGTGCACGTGTTGGCGGAGACTGCGCCGGTGAAATTGATTGTGCCGTCGGCGGCAAATGCCAGTTGCGAAGTGGAAGCGAAGGCGCTGATGGCCAGCGCAATGAACACCTTGGATTTCATGATTTGATGTCTGTCAAAAAGGGCTGAGAAACGATTGGCCGACGGTGTTTTCAGCGGTTCAGGGTGTGTTTCCGTCGACAGGGCTCATTACATTCGGTCTGAGAAGTGGTGTCTTTAATAAAATTCTGATAATTCGCCACAGAGTAATTTTGCGGATAGCATCACCGCCATGATTCCGATAGCACTTCCCAGCGCCAGTTTTTTCATCTTGCTTACCGCCGGCTTCTTCGCAGGACTGTTGCTGCTGGGATGGGGGCTGGTTCTGGCAATCAGCCGCGGCGCGCGGCGCACGGTTCGCAAATACTGGAAGACGTCGGCGTTGCTGTGCGTGGTGCTTCTGGTGCCGTTCAGCTTCTACGCGTGGTTCCAGTCCATGATGTGGCAGCTCGAGCGGGAGATCGAACGCGGCGAAGCGGCACGCAATGTGACGTTGCAGCAGCCCACGACGGTAAGCGGCGTGACGATGCCTGCGGGGACGCGGTTGAAGCTGCAGGACGAAGGCAAGCTGGAAACCTACATCGAAGCCAGTTTTCCGCAAGCCGTGTCGATGCTGGGCGTGCAGGCGACGTGGGCGCGGCGATATCTCGATGCCGAATACGAAAAGGAAACCTATGCGCTGTTGGGCAGGCATCCGCGTTCGGTGATCCTGCGCGGCGCCGGCGTGCAGGAGGTGCAGGGCTGGCGTTGTGATGCCACGCGGGAAATCAAATTCGACGTGATGCCTGACGGCGCGATCAAGGCGTTCGAGGAGTGTGTGCTGGCGGAAGGCAACCTTGCCGGAGGCCTGGAGATTGCGCCGGGCGCCGTGCTGCGCGGGTCGGACGGCACCGTCTATACCGATGGGTCGCGCGATCCGGACCGTTGGCGGGTGGAAGTGAACGGCGAGACGGCCGTGCGGGTGTTCGGGCTGTATCTGAGCCGGCCCAGCTTATACCTGGATGCGTCGCGCGGCGTGCTGCGGGTTACGGATGCGGAACTGGCGTGCGGCACGCTGTTCGGTGGCCTCTCCTATGCTGCGGGTACGCAATTCAAGACGGCTCGGCGCAAGGCCGCGGGCGAGCTTGAACCGTATCCTGGCATCCTTGTCTTTTCGCCGTGGAATGGACAGGCCGCCAAGCGGCCGGGACATGAGGACGTGCCCGAGGGGCAGTCCGTGATGCAGACGCTGCAGGGCGAGGTGATCGACATCGTGGAGAACGAAGCGGCGGGCGTGTTCCGCTTCGACACGTTCATCGTCGATGGCAAGGAGCCGGAACGCCCGGCGCGGGCGCGCTGCCCGTAGCCGATCGAGTCAGCTGCCGGCTTGGCAGCAGCCGATCTGATCCATAGCCGGCAGTATCAACAGCCGGTCGCATCAGAAACCAATACCCCGCGCCATCAGCACCGCGAAGAGCGGCAGGAAGATGAACAGGTGCGAGGCGATCATTACCCAGCGCCGGGCGCGCTTGATCTCGGGCAGCGCGGGGACGAACTCCGGCTGCTGGCGGCGCTGCTTGGCCCAACGCAGGAACGTGAGCGTGGGCGGAATGGAACAGAGCGCGATGACGACGAAGAGCGAGATCTTGGCGTGGAACCAGGGATTGCTCATGTAGAACACGGCGCCCTTGGCGCCCAGGGTCAATCGCAGCACGCCGGTGACCAGGACCAGGATCGCGGACACGCCGTAAAGGCGGTCGTAGATGATCAGGCGTTTCACGCCGGCCGGCGTCAGGTCGGGCCGCAGCAGGACGGCTTCGGCGGTCAGGACCACCACCAGTACGAAGATCGCCAGGTAATGGAACCAGGCATACATTGCATCGGCCAGCATGTCGTCTCCAGGTAAAGGACAAGCTAGGTTTTACCATCCCGAATGAAAACGGGCGCCCCGTTGAGGGCGCCCGCGTGTCTGCAACGAGACGGTGCGATCAGCGGCGGCGATTCTTGGCTTCTTCCGCGGCTTCCTGCTGCGCATCCACCACGGCCAGCGCCGTCATGTTGACGATGCGGCGCACGGTGGCGCTGGTGGTCAGGATGTGCACGGGACGCGCGGCGCCCAGCAGGATCGGGCCCATCGCGACGCCATTGCTGCCGGTCATCTTCAGCATGTTGTACGTGATGTTGCCGGTGTCCAGATTGGGCATGACCAGGAGGTTGGCCGGGCCCTTCAGCGTGCTGTCGGGGTAGGCCAGGACGCGGATCTTTTCGGACAGGGCGGCGTCGGCGTGCATTTCGCCGTCGACTTCCAGGTCCGGCGCACGGTCCTGCACGATCTGGCGCGCGGCGGCCATCTTGCGCGACGATTCCGTGACGCGGCTGCCGAAGTTCGAGTGCGACAGCAGGGCAATCTTGGGCACCACGCCGAAACGCAGCATTTCGTCGGCGGCCTGGATGGTGATGCTGGCCACTTCGTCAGCCGACGGGTTTTCGTTGACGTGGGTGTCGGTGACGAACAGCGTCTGGTCGGGCAGCATCAGCACGTTCAGGGCGGCGTAGGTCTGGCCTTCCTTCTTGCCGATGATTTCGTCGATGTACTTGAGCTGGTTGTCGTACTTGCTGGCCACGCCGCACAGCAGCGCGTCGGCATCGCCACGGCGCAGCAGCATCGCGCCGATCAGCGTGTTGTGCTTGCGGATCATCGCCTTGGCGATGGCCGGCGTCACGCCTTCACGGCCCTTGAGCTGGTAGTACGCGTTCCACGTCTCGTTGAAGCGGCTGTCGTCTTCGGGATCGACGATCTCGAAGTGCTGGCCGGCAACAAGGCGCAGGCCGGCCTTCTGGATGCGCATCTCGATGACGGCGGGACGGCCAATCAGGATCGGGAACGCCAGCTTTTCGTCAGCGACCGTCTGCACGGCGCGCAGGACGCGTTCGTCTTCGCCGTCGGCATAGATGACGCGCTTGGGCGCCTTCTTGGCCTGGGCGAACAGCGGGCGCATCAGCTGGCCCGAGTGGTACACGAAGCCCATCAGCTTCTGGCGGTAGGCTTCGATGTCCTCGATGGGGCGGGCAGCCACGCCGGAGTCGGCGGCGGCCTGCGCCACGGCCGGGGCGATCTGCACGATCAGACGCGGATCGAACGGCTTCGGGATGATGTACTCGGGGCCGAACGACAGTTCCTGGCCGGCGTAGGCGCGGGCGACTTCATCGTTCTGCTCGGCCTGCGCCAGATCGGCGATGGCCTTGACGCACGCCAGCTTCATTTCCTCGGTGATGCGCGAGGCGCCTGCATCCATGGCGCCGCGGAAGATGAAGGGGAAGCACAGGACGTTGTTGACCTGGTTCGGGTAGTCCGAGCGGCCGGTTGCGATGATGCAGTCCGGGCGTGCCGCCTTGGCGATTTCGGGGCGGATTTCAGGTTCCGGGTTAGCCAGGGCCAGGATCAGCGGACGGTCGGCCATGGTCTTGACCATGTCGGCGGTCAGCACGCCGGCGGTGGAGCAGCCCAGGAAAACATCGGCGCCGTTGACCACGTCGGCGAGCGTGCGCGCGTCGGTCTTCTGCGCGTAGCGCTTCTTGTTGGCTTCCATGTTCTCGTCGCGGCCGTCCCAGATGACGCCGCGCGAGTCCACCACGAAGATGTTTTCGCGCTTGATGCCCAGGTGAACCAGGAGGTCCAGGCAGGCGATGGCGGCAGCGCCAGCGCCCGAGCAAGCCAGCTTGACCGACCCGATGTCCTTGTTCACGACCTTGAGGCCGTTCAGGATCGCGGCTGACGAAATGATGGCGGTGCCGTGCTGATCGTCGTGGAAGACGGGGATCTTCATGCGCTCGCGCAGCTTCTTCTCGATGTAGAAGCACTCGGGCGCCTTGATGTCTTCAAGGTTGACGCCGCCCAGCGTGGGTTCCAGCGCGGCAATGATGTCGACCAGCTTGTCCGGATCGTTTTCGGCGAGTTCGATGTCGAACACGTCGATGCCGGCAAATTTCTTGAACAGGCAACCCTTGCCTTCCATCACGGGCTTGGCGGCCAGCGGGCCGATGTTGCCCAGGCCCAGCACGGCGGTGCCGTTGGTGATCACGCCCACGAGGTTGCCGCGCGACGTGTACTTGGAGGCGGCGTCGTCGCCCTGGTCGAAAATGGCCATGCAAGCCGCAGCCACGCCGGGGGAGTAGGCCAGGGACAGGTCGTCCTGGTTGGCCAGGGTCTTGGTCGGAGTGACCGAGATTTTGCCGGGAGTGGGATAGGCGTGGTAGTCCAACGCCAGTTTGGTGAGAGTTTCGTCCATGGGATCGGGGCCTGAAAGGGCTATCGGAAAAAGACAGGGATGAGAAAAACGGGGATGCCAAAAGGCGGGCTCGCGGCCCGCCGTATTTTTTGCGAAATGCTTAGGGAACACCCGTATTTCAAC
The DNA here is from genome assembly GCA_003454835.1 of Achromobacter sp. Taxonomy (GTDB): domain Bacteria; phylum Pseudomonadota; class Gammaproteobacteria; order Burkholderiales; family Burkholderiaceae_B; genus Achromobacter. The sequence goes on from DMTA01000147.1 coordinate 21,429, forward strand.
AGAAAGCGCGGGTGCTTGGTTGCTGCACTGCAGCGAGCGTTCGCTTTGGTTGGCTTTTAATCAAGCAAACGCGTGCGCTGCGTCAGACCGATGGATGAGGTTTGTTGGGCGATGGGTCAGATTTCCCAGGGCGGCGCCTGGCGGCTGCCGGCATTCAGCGACTCGCGCAGCGCGCGCGTGTCGTCCTGCCTGCCGAGGCTGTCCAGGGCGTACAGGACAATCCAATCCGCGCTGACCTCGAAGAAATCGCGCAACCTTGCCCGAGTGTCGCTGCGCCCGAACCCGTCGGTGCCGAGCGTGCGGTAGGGCGCGGGCACGTATGCGCGGATCTGTTCAGGCACGGCGCGCACGTAGTCGCTGGCGCCGATCACCGGCGCGTCGCTGCCGCCCAGGCACGCGCGCACCCAGTCCTGATCATCGGGCGCGTCCAGGCCCAGCACGCGCGCGCGCTCGGCCTGGCGGCCGCTGCGGGCCAGCTCCGAGAAGCTGGTCACGCTCCAGACCTCGGCATCCACGCCGAATTCGTCCTGCAGGCGCGTGGCGGCCATCTCCGCTTCGCGCAGCATCGGGCCGGCGCCCAGAAGACGGACCTGCGCCTTGTCCCGCGCGGGCCGAAGCCGGTACAGACCGCGCAGGATGCCTTCGCGCGTGGCCGGATCCTCGGGCATGCCGGGCTGCGCCAGGTTTTCGTTCGTGACGGTCAGGTAGAAGAATTCGTCGCGTTGTTCATCCAGCATGCGGCGCATGCCGTGTTCGACGATGACGGCGACCTCGTAGGCGTAGGCCGGGTCGTAGGCGCGGCAGTTGGGTACGGTGGCGGCCATGATGTGGCTGGAGCCGTCCTGGTGTTGCAGCCCCTCGCCGCCCAGCGTCGTGCGGCCCGACGTGGCGCCGATCAGGAAGCCCCGGGCGCGCTGGTCGGCGGCGGCCCAGATCAGGTCCCCGATGCGCTGGAATCCGAACATCGAGTAATAGATATAGAAGGGCAGCATCGGCAGACCGTTGACCGAATAGCTGGTGCCGGCCGCGGTCCATGACGAGATCGCGCCGGCTTCGGTGATGCCTTCTTCGAGGATCTGGCCGTCGCGGGCTTCGCGGTAGTACAGCACCGAGCCGATGTCCTCGGGCTCGTAGAGCTGGCCCTGCGCGGAATAGATGCCGATCTGCCGGAACAGGTTGGCCATGCCGAAGGTGCGGGCTTCATCCGCCACGATGGGCACGATGCGCGGACCCACGGTGGCGTCCTTGAGCAGCGCGGTGAGCATGCGCACGATGGCCATCGTGGACGACATTTCCTTGCCGTCGGCCGCCAGGGCGAAGCGCGCCCACTGGTCCGCATTGGGGGGCGCAAGCCGCGGGGCTTCGGCATTGCGGCGCGGGATGTAGCCGCCCAGCGCGGCGCGACGCGCCTGCAGGTGGCGCATCTCGGCGCTTTCGTCGGCGGGTCGGTAGAACTTGAGCGCCAGGCAGTCGGCGTCGGAGATCGGCAGTGCGAAGCGGTCGCGGAAGGCGAGCAGCGCCTCGTCGTCCAGCTTTTTCTGCTGGTGGGTCGTCATCTTGCCCTGGCCGGCCGTTCCCATGCCGAATCCCTTTTTGGTCTGCGCGAGGATGACGGTGGGCTGGCCGCGGTGGCGCGCCGCGCGGTGGTAGGCCGCGTGGATCTTCACCATGTCGTGGCCGCCTCGGCTCAGGCGGTCGATGGCCTCGTCGGACCAGTCGGCCACCAGTGCGGCCAGTTCGGGATTCTGGTTGAAGAAGTGGGCGCGGTTGAAGGCGCCATCGTTGGCCGCGAAGGTCTGGAATTGGCCGTCCACCGTGTTGGCAAAGGCGCGGGCCAATGCGCCGCCCGTGTCCCGGCGCAGCAGCGCGTCCCAATCGCTGCCCCAGACCAGCTTGATGACGTTCCAGCCGGCACCCGCATACAGGGTTTCCAGTTCGTCGATGATGCGGCCGTTGCCGCGCACCGGGCCGTCCAGGCGCTGCAGGTTGCAGTTGACGACGAAGATCAGGTTGTCGAGCTTTTCGCGGGCGGCCAGCGTGAGCGCCGCGATGGATTCTGGCTCGTCCATTTCGCCGTCGCCGAAGATGCCCCACACCTTGCGGTCGCCGCCGGGCACCAGCGAGCGATGCTCCAGGTAGCGCATGAAGCGCGCCTGGTAGATCGCGTTGATGGGGCCGATGCCCATGGAGCCAGTGGGGAACTGCCAGAAGTCCGGCATCAGCCACGGGTGGGGATAGGACGACAAACCCCGCAGGCCGCGCGTGGTGGCGGTGATTTCCTGACGGAAGTGCGCCAGGTCGTCTTCGCCCAGAAAGCCTTCAAGGAAGGCGCGCGCGTAGACGCCGGGCGCCGAGTGCGGCTGCATGTAGACGATGTCGCCGGGATTGCCGTCCGCTCGCGCCCGAAAGAAGTGGTTGAAGCCGACCTCAAACAGGTCGGCGGCCGACGCGTAGCTGGCGATGTGGCCGCCGAGTTCGCCATGCGCCTGGTTGGCGCGCACCACCATCGCCAGCGCGTTCCAGCGGTTGATGCGGGCGATACGTTCTTCGACGGCCAGATTGCCGGGGAAGGGCGGTTCCTGGTCGGCGGGAATGGTGTTCAGGTAGGCGGTGCGGGTCTGGCTGTTGGCGCGCAGGCCGAGCGAGGCGGCATGGCCCAGCACGCTGTCCAGCACATAGCCGGCACGATCTGCCCCGTCCGCCTCCAGCAGAGACTGCAGCGCTTCGCGCCATTCGGCGGTTTCTGCGGGATCGGCATCGTCTTGGCGGGCCGTTGCGGAAAGAGGCTGGCGAGGGTCGAGCATGGTGAGTCGTCTCCTGTTTTTATTCCCATGCTAGACCCATGCGGCAGGCATGAGGCATCGAAATTCCAAGGCAAATCCGGCGCTTTCAGCATAATCTTTCGCCAGGGTCCCCCGCCACGGCAGGTTCTACCGCCGCCTCGTGCTTACGGCTGGTGACCACGGGGTGGACGGCCAGGCGCTAGAATTCGCGGCTATCAATAGGGAGAAACCCATGACTGAGCCCATCCGCGTTCCGCCGGAGGCCACGCTGCCGGAGCTGACGTTCCGCGGCGTGCTGCTCGGCGCGCTGATCACCGTCATCTTCACGGCCTCGAACGTATTCCTGGGGCTGAAGGTCGGCCTGACGTTCTCCTCCGCCATCCCGGCGGCGGTGATCTCGATGTCGGTCCTTCGCATGTTCAAGGACGCCAACATCCTTGAAAACAACATGGTGCAGACGCAGGCCTCGGCGGCCGGCACGCTGTCGGCCATCATCTTCATCCTGCCGGCGCTGGTGATGATGGGCCACTGGCAGGGCTTTCCGTTCTGGCAGACGCTGGGCATCTGCGCGGCCGGCGGCATGCTGGGCGTGATGTTCACCATTCCGCTGCGTCACGTGATGGTGGTGCAGAGCAATTTGCCTTATCCGGAAGGCGTGGCGGCGGCGGAGATTCTGCGGGTCGGCAGCGCCGAGCGCGCGCAGGACGAGCCGCAGACGGTTGCGGCGGCGCAGGATGCGCCACC